>JAJZOC010000058.1 GCA_021852095.1 bacterium
CGGGCACCTTGCATTTTTCGCTCCCCATTCTATTGCCTCTTTTATGGATTTACCCATAATAACAGCACCCATAAATCCCGTTGAATAGGCATCTCCTGCTCCGGTATTTTCTACAACTTCTTCATGAATTGCTTCATTGTAATATACTTTTCCATCATTTGTCGTAGCATAAGAACCATTCTTTCCGTCAGTTATTACTACAGTTTTTGGCCCAAGTCTTTGAAGATTTCCCAAAAGAGTTTTTATCTCTTCGTTTCCGTCTTTGTAATTTGTAATTTGTAATTTGTAATTTGTAATTTTCTCCGCTTCTTCCTTATTCACAAAAAGAATATCCGCAATTTCCAAAACATCCATTATGGCATTTTGTCCCGCATCAATCTGCAAGGTGCCCGGATTAAATCCGATTCTGATATTATTTCTTTTGGCAAAATCAGTCGCTCTCTTGTACGCTGATTCCCATTTATTCCCAAGAGAAGTTATATACATCCAATCTGCTGTAAAATTATCAAAGGGAAAATTATGACTACGTTGAACATGTTGGCTAAAAATAGTCCTTTCCTTATCAAAAGAAACGATCATGGAAAAAGAGCTCGCTGAATCAACATTTTGACGAATAAGATCTTCGCTTACGTTTTCTTTTTTAAGTCCTCTAATAATCTTTTGCGAAAATTCGTCGTCTCCAATCTCTGCCATTAAAGCGGATTTTAACCCAAGCCTTGCTAGCCCGACCGAAACATTGCAGGCGTTGCCGCCGAGAAGAAAAAAAGAATCGTCAATCGGAATCTTTTCTCCGTATTTTACGCAAAGTTCGTTTGTTTCCCGATTAACTCGGGCATAAAGGCTTTCCCCTTTAATATTTAAAAAAGCGTCAATTTTAGAATCTCCCAAGCAAACAACATCAAATTTCATTTTTTATATTTAAACTAACGAAGTCCCATTTTTTCTCTTACCTCTCTCATTGTTTCCTCTGACATTCGATGGCATTCTGCTAATGAAGTATCTAATATAGAATCAACTAACTCAGAATTTTCTTTAAATTCCATTCTTTTTTCTTGAAACGGTTTTAATTCGTTATAAATCGCTTCTGCCAAAACGTTTTTCATTTCCGAATATCTAATTTTTCCTTCCCTATAATCCTGCTCAAATTTATTATACACGCTATCCGATTCAAATAACTTGAGTAACATAAATAAATTTGCAACTCCTCCTTCTTTTGGTATTTGCCCACTCAATGTCCCGCTGTCTGTAGGCGCAGATGCTAAACGCTTTCTAATTGTTTCTAAATCGTCTGTTAGGTTAATAAAACTGCCCTCAAGCGACTTACTCATCTTGCCTTGACCGGTTAAAGCAGGGACATATTGTCCTTCTGTTTCAAAACGTTCTGTTTGTGGAAATGTGTTACCGAACATGCTGTTAAATTTTCTGGCAATTTCACGGGTAACTTCGATATGCGGCTCCTGATCCGCTCCTGCAGGAACTACTTCCGCTTTATAAAGAAGAATATCCGCGGCCATTAAAACCGGATAATACAAAAGCCCCATATTTACATATTTTGGATACTGGGCTCTTTTTTCTTTATAAGTTGGCAGATCCTCAAGACGCGAAACCGGATAAATTGTTGATAAAAGATAAGCTAGCTCCGTATGCTGCGGTACTTTTGACTGAATTTCTAAATGACACTTTTGAGGATCCAGTCCTGCCGCCAGATAATCCAAAACAATCTCGCGTACTGATTGTTTTAGTGTTTTTGGATCATACGGAACTGTAATCGTATGCAGGTCAACTACGGAAAAAATACAGTCATAATAATCCTGCAACGCAAGCATACCTTTAACCGCCCCAAGATAATTACCTAAATGCAAACGTCCCGTGGCGCGAATACCAGAATATACTCTTTTCTTCATACTACCCCTATTCTATTTTATTTATAATAATTGCGCAATAAACTTTTTGCCAAAATTGCAACCGAATTATAAACAGGAAGCGAATAACCTGATGGAAAAACAAGCGGCAATTCTGTGCAGCCAAGAATTATTCCCTCTGCTCCTTGTTTCTTTAGCCGGTCGGCAATTTTTATAAGTCTTCTTCCATCCTCCTTTGTTATATTATTCCTGATTACATTTCTGATAATCCGGTCAAGAATGAGAAAGGATTCTTTATTCGGTATAACACAGCTAACGCATTCTTTTTGTAAGGCCTCTTGATAAATACAGGATCGAAGAGTCAAAGGTGTTCCTAATAATCCAACCATTTTTCTTTTATTTCTTGCAACTTCTTTTGCGACTTCCTCAATCATAGAAATAAACGGAACTTTTGCCGCTCTTGCTAAATTAGGCAAAAGCATATGGGCAGTGTTGCACGCGATTGAAAGACGGAAAACATTAGTTCTATTTATTTCCCTAATTTTTTCAAGAAGCATTGCCAATGCTCTTTCTTTTGCCTTAGTACTGGAAATAAAATCAGGAACCGGAACTGAGTAGAGTAAAATTTCCGGGAAATCATCATTATTTTTTGCACCAAAATACGCTACTGCATATTCAATAAGCATTTTGTATAAGTAAATTGACGCTTCCGGTCCCATTCCTCCTAAAATCCCAATTGTCTTTCTCTTCATATCTTTATCTATAACTTATTGCTTCTTGGATTGAAATCCCCTTTGCTTCCAATGATCTCTCTAAATACCTAAGATCGTAGCTGGCGGCAACTCCAACCGCTTTGGCATCAATAGATTCTCCATTAACTACATCGTCAAGCAAAATATCCCCATTTCTGTCTGGAATATATGGCGGAGTGTGGTGACGCGTAAAAAACTGTATGGTAGGCAAAAAAGAATCTACCCTGTTCTTTATAAGAACCTGTTTTACACACTGTCTAATATTATAAAAATCATATTCTTGGCGACCTCCCATACTTATAATTGCGGTTGGCAACATAAGAGAAGATTGATCAGTGAATAAGGGTTGTAATAGGTCGGGCAGATTTATATCATGCATCAAAATATGCGCTGACGCATACGAAAGTGAATTTGCCCCATTCCCATTATTATTCGCTTTTGCTTGAAGCGCCTCTGCCGTTTTTGGGTCTATAGCGACCTCTGCTACATTCTTTAAATGGGATAGTAATTCCTGATACTGCGTATTGTCTCCAAAAGAAACATCCTCCGCAAACACAACTTTGTCTGCAAGTTCAGGATACGCTCCATTTATAAAACCTCTTGCTACCGCCGCCAACTTCTTTGCTTGCTCTCCGACTATTTTCTTATCTTCTTTATTCATTCCATTGAGCTCCGATGAAAGATGGTGGGCAAAAATTACTTGCAACTGTGGCATTGGTAATATATCTCCTCGCAAATTATCCATATAAGAAAGCGGGGAGAGAATATAGCTCAGTCCTCGAATCGGCATTTCTGTTGTTGCGCCAAACACAACTCGAATAATTGGAGCGTGCTCTTTTTTTCTTGCAATATCCACGGCAAGATTCGCTACAGCCTCCAGATCATTTCCTCCGATCCCTTCAAGATAACTCTCAGAAAATGCGGTGGCATCCGTTAGTAATAATTTTCCAACAACTTTTGGCAATCTATTATTAAACTCTGATTCTAGAAGCAGCGCATTTTCACCTTCATATTGAGGACATGGCGGTAAAGCGGGAAAAAATTGCCGCGCTCTTAATGGCTTACCGTTATGAATACCTCCAAAAAGACCGAATCGTATATGATCGGTTTCCGCGAGAAGCCGATTAGCTAAAGTTTTCCCATATCCTAAACTTCTAGCGTAATCTTTTATGTCTTCGTTTACTCTTGGTCTTTGTAATTCTACATTCATAGTTTTCTCCAATATATCCTCCTACTTTTCGCCTTTTCCTGCCTGTCCGCCTCTGGCGGAGCTCAAAGAGCGCTTTTAGGCGGATTGTACACTATAATATAAATTATGTTAATGTGCACAAAAAAACCTCCTTTTACTGGAGGTTTATTTTTGAATAGAAAGTAAATTTATTCCACGCAAAGACAAGCCTCCAAAGAAGCCTCCTGCCAATTTATTTTGTCATTCTGAGCTTGTTTCAGAATCTCATATTTTTGACTTTTGAGTTGTAATTTTGACTTTTGCCTTTTGATTTTTGAATTATTGTTATACATTTCTAAATCTCCCTTTCTGTATTTCGCGCGAACCGCGAGTAACGGTTGCAACCCCAACATGCAGCTTGCTAGCAATATCATGGTGAGAAACGCCCCTTTTGAGCATTTTCACAATCACGAGACGATTGGGAATTTCCAAAAGCTCTTTCGGCGTCAAGATTCCCTGCAAAAAATCAGCCATCTTCTCTTTTCCCTGAATCTTTAAAAGTACGCCGATAAATTCATCAAGGCGTTTATTAAGATTTTTATTCATAAAAAATAGACTTCCATCTTTACTCTCACCGTACTAGTATACTGATACTAAAGCAGTTTGTCAAGGATAATTTTCAGAAAGTAATGTTTAGATATTTACAGCGAGGATTCTGCCGCTTGAGGTAATCCTTTTAACTTGATCCCGGGAACGCAATACAAACCCCGTTTCAATTCTCTTCTTCCCGTCTGAAATCGCGTATCTGTTGTTATAAGCTGAATATATGGATGGGTTGGCGATTGTAAAGACCATTGCACATTCCTAACATTTTCAGGATCTCCAGTTTTCTCCGTCGCTTTTTGCGCTCCAACAACAGAATGCGGCGGAAATTCTAAAACCCACATTCCTAAATTATGACAAACAATCTGCAAGGCTTGAGATCTTATTTTGTCTTCATCGGACATCTTTGGATTTTGCCAATCCGAATCTTTATCAAAGTTAAAAAGACGATCATCTTCCGGAACTGATTCATCCACTTCAAATCTAAATTCAGAACCGGGAACAAGACCCGATTTTCTGTTTTGCTCCATAAATTCAATACTGCGCATGAACTTTACCGCTTCTTCTTCCGCCCTTCGATTTTGTTCCTCCGCGCCCAACGGACTCTCTTTAATTTCCGACATAGTACTTTTTTATATACTCCATTTATTTCTTAATTGCAAGAGCGAGTTATCTATTATTGCTTCTCTGATCTTTTTCATCAAATCAGTCAAAAAATAAACATTGTGATAACTTGCCAGACGGTATGCCAAAAGTTCACGAGCTCTGAATAAATGATGAACATATCCCCTTGTAAAACTGCGGCAGACCAAACATTGGCAGTTTTTATCAAGCGGATTTTTGTCTTTTGCAAATATTTCTTTGGAGATATCAATACGAAATCTATTCAGAAGATTTCCCTCGGGAGGAGAAACAAAAACAAATCCCATTCTTCCCATTCTGGTCGGAATAACACAGTCAAATGTATCAACGCCCAAACTAACAATATTAAATATATCATCCACTTCTCCAATACCCAACATATGTTTGGGCTTTAAATCATCTGTATTTCCTACGGTCCATTTAACAACCTCATACATATTCTCTTTACTGCTGTGAGCCCCGCCTAATGCAATTGCGTCAAAGTTTTTGTCTGCAAATTTTGCCGATTCAATTCTTAAATCCTTAAATCTCCCTCCATGTGTAACTCCATATAACAATTGATCGGATTTTCGGTGAGATTTTTTAGATCGCAAAAGCCACCTGTTTGTTCTTTCTAAAGATTTTTTTGTTTCTGCATATGAGTACTTAGGCGATTCAAGATCGTCGAAACCGACAATAAGATCTGCGCCTATTGTTTCCTGAATAGAAATTGATGACTCGGGGGTTAGAATATGTGAAGACCCATCTAGATGTGATTGAAAAGTAACTCCTTCTTCCGTTATCTTATTAAGACGCGGCTTCTGTTTTAAATCTTCATCATTTTCTTGTAATAATTTTGCAACTCCTTGCTCTAAGGCGACTCCCAAAGAAAAAACCTGAAACCCGCCGCTGTCTGTTAAGGTCGGACCATTCCAGCCCATAAACTTACCCAAACCCCCAAATTCCTTAACAATCTTTTCTCCCGGACGAAGATGCAGATGATACGTGTTTCCCAAAACTACTTGAACTCCTATTTCGTTAAGATCTTGAGGCGTTAAACTTTTAACCGAAGCTTTTGTACCGCAAGGAATAAAGGCAGGAGTATCAATAGCTCCATGAGGCGTTCTGAGCTCTCCCACTCTTGCCTTAGTTTTAGCATCCTTTTTTAAAATCTTGAAATCAAATAATTTATTCATTGTTTCATTGTTTCATTGCTCAATTGTTAACAATGTAACAATAAGCGATTTCGCTTATGCGAAATCGCAACAATGAAACAATTCTTTGTTTATCTCAATTTTAAATTCTCCACTTCCTTCTTAAACTGTTCTCCGCGATCTTTATAATTTTTAAACATGTCGAAGCTCGCGCAGGCAGGCGATAACAATACTATGTCTCCAGACTCTGCTATTTCTGAAGCTTTTTTTACAACAGAACGCATATCCTTTAATCCCTCGAAAATTGAAAATTGAAAATTGCTTGCCCCTCGAAGCTTCTTGTCCCTCGAAGTCTTGACGAAGTGGGATAGCGAAGTGGGGAAAATTGAAAATTCAGACTTTATCCGTTTCCATTCTTTTCCTATTCCTATTACAGCTTTAATATTTTTAGCTTCTGATATGACTTTCCCAAGTTCTTTAAAATTGCTGTTCTTGGAAGATCCGCCAAGAATAAGAATTTCAGGAGATGTAAACGCCTGTATTGCCGCTATGGATGTTTCAGGAGTAGTTGAAAATGAATCATCATAATATTTCACTCCATTTATTTCACCAACCAGCTCCAGCCGATGTTCCAAACCCTTAAATGTTTTAATAACAGAAACTATAGACTTTCTAGATACCCCCATGATAAAAGCCGCCATGACTGCCGCACAGACATTTTCCAGATTATGTTTACCTGGTAACAAAATGTCTTTTGTATTAATTACAAATTCGGAAGGGTTGGGCGACTTTTCGCTTGCAAATGAACTGAACGTCGATCCGTTCCTAGCTTTAGAATTATCGCTATCCTCCGGGAATCGACGTTCATTTAGCGAGGATTGGGACAAATTTGAACTTTTATCAAGAGGATGCCGAGCGTCATTTGCAACGCATGAAAGGCGACCAGCGCCAAAGCTAATCTTAATTTTTCCGTCTTTCACAAAACATCCTTCTTTGGTCTCTTGTTCACGGCTTATATAAAATATCTTCCCTTCCGTATGAATATCCGATTCATTACTTGCGGGATAGTCGTGATTTATCACTGCAAAATCATCTTTAGTCTGAAACCTGACTATATTGCGCTTGGCATCAACATATTCATATACATCTTTGTGATAATTAAGATGTTCCTGTGTTATCATAAGAACCACGCCTACATGCGGGCTTTTTGTTAAATCTTGCAGCTGAAAGCTTGATAATTCTAAGACAACAATCGAGCTATTGGTTAATTTATCCAAGAATTCAAGCGGCGGCTTTCCTATATTTCCTCCTAAATATGCATCTTTTCCATCTCTTACTAGCATTTCGTAAATTAAAGACGCGGTTGTCCCTTTTCCTTTAGTACCGGTTACTCCAATAATTTTACAAGGGCATAAATCAAAAAAGAGCTGGGTTTGTGAAGTTACCAAGCTTCCTTCTTTCTCGGCATTTTGAATTTCCGGAAGATTTCTTTTTACACCCGGGCTTCTGACAATAATGTCAAACTTGTCTAAGTTATCAAAAGAATCCTTCCCGCAGATTATAGGTATTTCAGCTTTTTTAATTTTAGAAACATAATCCGAGTCGAGATCTTCTTCCTTCTTTTGATCTAAAACCGTAACCCTTGCTCCTTCTTTGACCAAAAACAAAGAACTTGAAACACCTTCCACTCCTAACCCCAAAACCGCTGCCTTTTTACCCTTAAAAATATTTTCTTTGTCCATAAAATCCTTTCTTAGTCACTAACTAGCGTTTGGCAGATTAATCTCTAGAATTGAATTCGCAACCGATTTTCCAAAAAAGACTCTCTGCGATTATACCAAAATTTTCTTTGTTTCCAGTTGTATAAAACATTTGCTTAGAAATTTTTGAACCCGAAAGTAAATTCTCAGCTCTCAAAATTCTTTCGACCTGTCTGGCAATTGCTCCGCCGGAATCTAAAATCTCAACCTCATTACCAATAATTTCGGTGATTAGGTCCGCAATTAAGGGAAAATGAGAACACCCCAGCACTAACGTATCTATGCCTTTTTCGATAAATGGCTGGAATTCGTGACGAAGCAACCGGATTATTTTACGCCGCGCGGTTCTCTTCTCAATCATAGGAACAATATTATCATTTCCAAGATTAAGAACATCGCAATCCCCCGCAAACTTTTGAATCAGATACTTTTGATATTGACTTTCTGCTGTTTTTGAAGTTGATAAAATACCAACTTTCTTGTTTTTTGTCTTTTCGCAGGCAGTCTTTATAACAGGAACCGTACCGATTATTGGGAGACCCAAGAAATCAATGCGAAGAGAATCAATGCACGAAACAGTAATCGTATTACATGCAACAACTATTAATTTACAATCTTTCTTAACCAGAAATTCAACTAATCTCCTTGCAAGTTTATATATCTCCTCTTTAGTTTTCGTGCCATAAGGACAATTTTTAGAATCGGCTACATAAATTATCGATTCATTTGGAAGTTTTTTTGTTATTTCTCTTAAGATCGACAACCCTCCAACTCCTGAATCCAATATTCCAATCGGCTGATTATTCATTATAATTGCTATTATTGCTGGAAAAATGAAGCAAGCGCGTGTCGATCTTAGTTTTTGATCTTTGCATTTTGACTTTTGAATTTGTTTTCGTACCAGGGGTGGGAGTCGGACCCACGACCGCAGGGATATGAATCCTGTGCTCTACCGCTAAGCTACCCTGGCGAGTGAAAAAAGTATATCATTTGACTAAACCGAAATCAAATGCTATAGTAAATCTACGCGGGGTAGTGTAAGGCGCACGTGAGGCTCAAAAATGGGCTCTTTTATTAGTAATAATAAAAGATAATTTGGCTATATCGGTAAACCCCTTTTCTATAATGAAACATATAAGGGCAATACCGAGGGAACCGAGCTTAGCTCGGACTCCGTAGAGACTACACGCCAAACCCCAGCTTAGCTGGGTGATGATATAGTCCGACACTCTGGGTAACCGGAGAAACAGATGCATAATCTCACAGTCTGGCTTCGATGCCGGCTCCGCAACAAAGCAATAAAACTCCCGATCTTGGGAGTTTTATATTTGTCCTAGACAAGGACTAAAAAAACTGATATAACTAGTTTTTCTCAAAGTTAATGAACAATCCTAATATTGTTGTTATTTCTGATTATGGAACTGGTGATCCCGCCTTCACCGAAGTCCTGCTGCAGCTTAAGTCACTAATGCCAAATGCCTGCATAATTCCCCAATCAACACCCGCTTTCAGCACAATAAACACAGGGTTTTGGATTTATCAAATAGCTCTTACTAAAAATCTAAAAAATACATATATTTACTCCAATACTGCTCCCAGACAAAAAGATCATAAAGCCCAAAAAAATAATAAAGGCGAAAAATTAATGTGGGCAAAACTTGATAACAATTTTGAAATAATGGCTGTTAATGCAGACTATGTGTTTTCGTTTGTCAAATCTCATATCAAGGACTTCCGCTTTGTCAGCGTCCGAAACGAAGGATCACAATTCAGATCAAGAGACAACTATCCAAAATCTGTTTCTCAAATGGTAAACCGTGACAATAATTTTTTGGGACAAAAGGCAGAAATTAAAGATATTCCCAATGAACCTAAAAATGTTATAGCCTCAATTGACGGTTATGGAAATATTAAAACTACAATCAGACAGAAAGAAATAGTATTTAAACCTGGACAAGTTCTTTCTGTTAAACTTAACGGACAAATCCATAAGGCAATCTACACAGATGGGGTCTTTAATGTTGAAAACGGTAAACTGGCATTTGCTCCTGGTTCATCCGGACACGACAACCGCTTTATGGAACTTTTTGTCCGAGGTAAAAACGCGTATGAGCTCTTCGGCAAACCCAGAACAGAAGAAAAAATTGAAATTTTAGAAAAATAAATCAAGCCATGCCTTCCAATTAGGAATCGTTTTCTTTTTGTTAAATAAAGAATTATCTTTTACCACAAGGCTTTTTGAAATTAGAACGTCATGTTCATCCGGTTTTACCAGGAACAGTTTATCCCGTGCTTCTTTTTCTATAAAACTTTTAGTCTCTGCTTCTTTTAAACTGCTCTTTAGAGCCTGATTTTTGTTTTGTTGATTATAAAGCTCTTGCCGAGCGTTTTCTATAAGATTATCCTTTTGCAAAAGACTGTAAATTGAATATGTCAGGTTTCTAATAATAATAAAAGATATAATTATTACTAGAAAGTAAACTACTTTTTTCATTATTGCTATTGACTAAAATAATAATTATTGATATTATAGGCTTTATGGTTTTATAAAGTTATGAAAACAATCAAATTTCGAGACGCGCATGAAAAGTTTAAAAATTTTCTCAAAGAAAAAAAACACTCTAACTCAACTATTGTAGCATACGGAAAAGACATAGATCAGCTAATTAGTTTCTTAGAAGAATTATCAAAAAATCATGTCCACGAAGCAACTAAGGAAAATATTCAGGCATTTCTTGCTCATCTGACAAAGAAAGGCTATACGGCAAAATCTATATCCAGAAAAATAAATTCAACCCGAACCTTCTACAGATTCCTCAAAGTTAACGAATATGTAACAGACGATCCTTCTCTTTTAATAGAACACCCCCATTATGAAATTACTCCTCCAAGATTTCTTACGCCGACAGAGTATAGGGCGCTTCGAGATTCGTGTAGGAATGATGCAAGAATGTGTGCCATCATAGAAATATTATTACAAACAGGTATTCGTATCGGAGAACTGGCAATGCTTCGCCTCACCGATATTCAAGGAGATACACTTAGAATCAGAGCCGCGGAGAAACACGAAGAAAGAGCAGTTCCGTTAAATAAATCCGCGAAAGAAGCGCTTAAGCGTTATCTTTCTATTAGGCCCGAAGCAAAAGAAGATAAAATTTTTATCACTAAATCCGGCAAACCCTTTCTTGTCAGAAATATAAGAACTGCTGTTGAAAGATATTTTCGGCTGGCGGAAATTAAAAATGTGAAAATAAACGACCTTCGGCATACCTTTGTTGCTCATCATCTTAAACACGGCGTATCTCTAGTTGTTCTTTCAAAGATCTTAGGACACAAAAGAGTTTCAACCACCGAGCGCTATCTTCAATACGTAAAAGATCGGGGCCGCGAAACCACAAGCCTTACGGAACTATAAACCTTTATTACTGAAAAGGGTAGATTTGAAAAAAGCATTTATATCTATTAGCTTTAATAAAAAAAATGAACTAGAGGATGAAATTACTGCTATTGCAGAGGTGCTTAAGAAACACGACATGAATCCTTTTGTTTTTGTTAATGCGTACAACTTCTCTTCGGACAAAGAAAGAGAAATGATGCATAAAGCAACAAAAGAAATAGCAACTAGCGATCTTTTAATTGCAGAAGTTACAGATAAGGCTATTGGTGTGGGTATAGAAATTGGTTATGCCTACGCTTTAGGAAAAAAGATCATCTATTTACGCAAAAAACAAGCGGAATACTCAACAACAGTAGGCGGGATAGCAAATAAACACGTGATATATAGCAATAATGAAGATTTAAAAACAAAGTTAGGAAAAGCTCTTTCTAAATTACGTTTTTAATTATGACTGCAGAAGAATATAAATTTTCCCCAGATTCTGTTGAGTCATCGGAAAATACAAAAAGTAGAGTCATTCTCGCTTCAAGTTCAAAAAATAGACAGGCGCTATTGAACTTATTAGGAATACTCTTTGAGGTGATACTTAGCTATAGCTCTTTAAAAAAAATAATGGCATCTTATTAAGATTTTTTAATGTAGAGGGAAAAAATAAGTTAATAAAACCGATTCTCTCTACCTTTAAATTTACAAAATAAATGAACCAACGAGGTGATAAAGCGGACGGTTCTATTCTTGTCCGTGCTCCCGCCTGTTAAGTGGAAACTCGGATTACAGCTTTTGAGACGGATGTGTAAGTTTTTGTTTAGCTTCAAACAGTGCCTTTCTAATTTTTTCGATCCGAACAAGTCCTACTTTTACTTTCCCGCCTTGAATGTCTGTAATTGTTGGACCCATAATTGTTTTTGCTATTCTACTAAATGGAGCTTTTCTTCCAAAAGGTTTATCAAGTTTCATGAGCTTTATCGCAATTCCATGTTCTGCTTTTTTAATTGGTTCGAGCGCAGGAAGATTAACCAATGTGTCCCTATTTGCTCGTATCTTACGTTCCTCTTCTCCTAATACTTTGCGTTTTTCGTTAGCTCTGCGATTTTGTTCTCGTAAATACTCAACATGAGTTTGTTCCACTTCTGCTACATCTCCTTGAATACCCCATCTTCTCATTAATTCTTTTACTCTCTCTTTATGAAACTCAAACGATACAATAAGAACTTTTCCAATGCTTCCGTTTTTTTGTAAATCAGCAATCGGATCAAGCTGCTGCTGTGTTCCGTTAAGATTTGGAAAATCAAAGATATTGTTTACATCTATGCCGTTTTTTATAAGATAATCTTTTTCTAAATCAGAAGTTGCAGGATTATTTTCTTCTCCCGGAAGAATAATAAATGGTGCTTTTTGTTGTTCGTATAATTCCCGCCCCGCAAGAACCGCACGGGAAGTAAAATGAGACATACTGTAAGTAGTTCTTGGCCCAGGTAAATTTTCTACGTTATTTCTTTCTACATCTGCCGGATTAACATCTCTTTTCTTTCTTGTATATGGAAGAATTACAATTGCATCATAGGGGAAGACCCTATTTTCTACTTCTGAAAGCGGAGAATAGGAATTTGTTTCCATAAAATGAGCATAGCAAAAAACAAAAGAAAAGACAAAAGAACATATTAAGCAAGTAACTGTCCACGATTTGACAAAAACAATATCAGAATATGCCATATTAAATTCTAAGGGTATAATGGGGGTATCATGCTAAATTTATTTACCTTGAGTACAATCGGGGGGGGGTTCGATATCTCAAATGGAAACCGCTATCTTCAATATGTAAAGGGTCGGAGCCGCAAGACCACAAGCCTGACAGAATTGTAATTTAGATTACTTTTTAAATATAGTTACATGGCTTTTGAGAAATTCTGTCTTAAAGGTTTCCAAAAACCCAAGTCTGCCAAGAAGCGCCGGCACCTCATTGCTGTCAAAGAAAGTAAGCGGAATATCTATTTTTATATCGCCTATTTTTGCTTTTATCTTTATTTTACAAAGATATATTATCTCGGGGACATTTTGGGGACGGTCCTCAACTGTCTTGCCCTAACAATCCAAACTAAGCATACTTTTTAGATCTAGATTTATTGTGGGCCTGGATGGGATCGAACCATCGACATCGATATTATAAGTATCGCGCTCTACCACTGAGCTACAGGCCCATTGAAATAATTATAACATAGTGTAGCACAAATTCGGGGATTGACAAACAGCTTTTATTTGTATAATATTGTATATGCATTGTATATATAAATGACCATAATTAGATTAAGTAAAGTTTTAAAGTTTGAATGGGATCAAGGGAATGAGGAAAAGAATTGGATTAAGCATAATGTTTTAGCGAAAGAAGCGGAAGATGTTTTTTATGACACCAAAAGGTTGCTTTTGGAAGACAATAAACATTCAGAAAAAGAGAAAAGATTTATTTTGATAGGCAAAACAAAGGAGAAGCGAATGCTGTTTACTATATTTACCATAAGGGGTAAAAAAATAAGAATTATTTCATCAAGAGACACAAATAGAAAGGAGGAGAATTTTTATGAAAAAGCCGTTAGTGTTGCCAAAGTTCAAAAAT
>JAJZOC010000016.1 GCA_021852095.1 bacterium
ATTTTCCATAGGATTCCCAACCTTTTGGAGAGATTACAGCAGGCAAGGACATACTGTTGCAACAGAACATACGATGTACTCTACAACTACTAAGTTATGGGATTTTGCCGCGAAATCCAGAGGATTAACAAACGTTGATAAAAATGGTAATTCGTGGGAGACTAATTTTGTAAAATATTCCTTCAAAAATGATGACCCCCTTTCGGACAGAGGAAATGTTAACACTATTCATATAGAATTTTGGCCTAAATTCGAGTC
The DNA here is from genome assembly GCA_021852095.1 of bacterium. Classification (GTDB taxonomy): domain Bacteria; phylum Patescibacteriota; class Microgenomatia; order Levybacterales; family UBA12049; genus JAMCTM01. The sequence continues at coordinate 259 of JAJZOC010000016.1, forward strand.
GTATGCGGTTGATTGGATATATGATAAAACATCTAACTCATACAAGAGAGAAAACGGAGGAGTTCCTCATATCGATAGAGATACAGGTAAACAGCTTACCACCAAAAATATAGTAGTTTTATTTATGAAAGAAACCCACGCGAATGACGGATACGAAAATAATATTCACTTATTGTATGGTACTACGGGTATGGGAGATGCTATCGTTTTTAGAGACGGTAAAGAAATCAACGCAACATGGAAAAAAGCAAGTAGGACATCAAGAACTTTGCTTTTTGATACCAACGGGTCTCCCATAAAGTTTAACAGAGGAAAAATATGGTTTGAAATTCTGCCCACTTATGGTATAGTCAACACTAAATAGTGGAGTGGGTTTATGTTTAATGATTTAATTACATCAAAGTCGCGCGTAAGACTTCTTAATGTTTTTCTCTTGGAGCCGTCTGCAATGTATCATGTGCGTGAACTTGTTCGAAGAACGCATGAGGAAATAAACGCAGTCAGACGGGAACTTGGGTTTCTTGAGAAAAAAGGCATTTTGACAAAAGAACCTAGGGCAAATAGGGTATATTATTTTCTCTCAAAAAGTTATCCTTTTTATTTTGACTTACTGGTAATGGGAGCAAAAACATTAGGACTTGGAGCAGAGATATTTAAGAATAAAGCGAAACTCGGGAAGATAAAATACGCGATGTTTTCAGGTAAGTTTGCCAGAAGATTGAAAAAAGAATCGGACGAGGTTGATCTTTTGATTGTGGGAACAGTTGTTTTGCCGGAACTGGCGGCACTCATCAGAAACGAGGAAAGACGTTTGTCAACGGAAATAAATTATACTGCTATGTCGGAGGAGGAATTCGAATTTAGAAAGAAAAAACGCGACCCATTCATCTATAGAATTCTTTCGAGTTCCAGAGTTATGCTCATAGGCGATGAAGAAAGCATGCTTTCATAGTGAGTAAGTCTAATCTATGAAAAATCCAAGGATTTTATTTTGGTTTATAATTATACTCTCTATTTTGGCGATATCGATAGATTTGCCAAAACATTTTCCAATTGTAATAGAATCTCCTAAACTGCCGTTAATCGGTAAAAAGATTGCTATCCATGAAAATTTATCTACTCTTAATATCAATTTTTTTATCGCGGGAGTGCATATCCAGAAAAGTTTTGAGTTTCGTAAAGGGTTAGATTTACAGGGAGGAACAAGCATAACCCTTAAGGCAGATATGAGTAAAATCCCCGCTTCTTCGCAGAAGGATGCCTTAGCTAGTGCTAAAGCAATTATAGAAAAAAGAATTAATTTATTCGGCGTGTCAGAGCCGACAGTTCAAACGGCAGAAGTTAACGGAGAGTCAAGAATTATAGTAGATCTTCCGGGTGTGAGCAATTTGAATCAGGCAATAAGTTTAATTGGAACAACAGCGCAGTTATCGTTTTGGGAAGAAGGAGCAAGCGGATCTGCTAAGAAGATTGCTTCCGTTTCGGCTCTGCCTGTTGGTTTGGTGCAGGCACTAGGTCCAAATCCCATAAAGACGGACCTAACCGGTAAAGATTTGCAGGAGTCAAGTGTTGCATTTAATCAGAGTACAGGAGGACCCGAAGTGTCTTTGGTGTTTACGCCGGAGGGTGCTCAAAAGTTTGCCGAAATTACCAAGAGAAATGTTGGCAAAAGAGTAGCTATAGTTTTAGATAACCAGGTTATAGAGGCGCCTACAGTTAATCAAATAATAACAGGCGGGAATGCGGTAATCACAGGAGGATTTACTACAGATAGTGCGAAGGCATTAAGTATCCAGCTTAACGCAGGAGCGCTTCCTGTTCCTTTATCCATATTGGAAGAGCATGCCATAGGTCCGACCCTCGGAGCCTCATCGCTGACTAAAGGTTTGTTTGCCGGCGCTCTCGGACTCATTATTATCATATTGTTTATGAGCTTTTTATACGGCAGGCTTGGGATTTTAGCAAGTTTTGCTCTTATTTTATATACCTTGTTTGTTTTGGCGATTTTTAAACTTATACCTATTACTCTTACTCTGGCAGGGATTGCCGGTTTTATTTTATCTATTGGCATGGCAGTAGATGCAAATATTCTTATTTTCGAACGGACAAAAGAAGAATTAAGAAGAGGCAGAAAAAAAGCTGTTGCGATTGAACTTGGTTTTTCAAGGGCGTGGACATCAATAAGAGATTCAAATGCTTCAACAATTATTACATCTCTTATTTTGTATAAGTTTGGTACAGGTATTGTTAGGGGTTTTGCCCTAACTTTGGCTATTGGAGTATTAGTTTCTATGTTTTCGGCAATTATTGTCACAAGAACATTTTTAAGATTGATATATAAATAATGTCATGCTGAACTCGTATGGTTGTCATCCTGAACTTGTTTCAGGATCTCGCTTAGCTCGAGATGCCGAAGCTAGTTCG
>JAJZOC010000046.1 GCA_021852095.1 bacterium
CCGAGAGGAAGCTTAAGATTGCTATTGACAAAAAGTCAATTCTAATCAATACTGATTATGTCAATACTTGACATAGAAGAAATTATATATATAAATGATTAAGACTGAATCTGGAATTAGAATTAAGTTCTTTTTCTATTTTTTTGCCCTTTTCGTGTTGGGGGTCAGTCTTTTTTTTGCTCAAAAATCTTACGGCGCAACTTTATCTAATGCTTCCGACACAATTACTACCTCCCGTCCTTCCGCGGCCACTCCCCTGTCCGCAAATGCGGCGGCAACAGATGCTCAAATAAGTGTTCTAAACAACAGCTCAAGATTTTTAGCCTCCGATTCCGCCAAAATAGTCAGAACCAGTACAGGCGGGGATGTTGTGACGGGACTAACTGTTGCCTCCCAATCTGCCGCGCTAACCAGTCTTTATTTTACCGCGGCAATTGGCGGTTCCGGAGCGCAGGCAGGCACTGATGTTGCGGTTACCAATATCACCGCGATGCATGCCATTTCTTTTGTAAATCCAACTCCGATCCCGTCAGGGGGAAAAATAATTATCACCTTTCCGGGAACATCAACAAATCCAAACAACGCTTCTCCGTCTGCAACTATGTTTTCGTTTAACGGCCTCTCAGCCAGCAATATCCAGGCCAATTTTTCCGCCGGATCGGCAACATGCGGATTTGCTATCAATTTGTCGACAAACACCATAACTTGCACCACTGCTAATGCTAACATTGCCGCCAACACAACCACAACTATTTTAATCGGCTGTTCTGCTAATTCCGGCGCAACCTGCAGTACTCAAGTTCCCACCCTAATCAATCCAACCAAAACAGCCGGGGCTGGTACTGCGGATCTTTGGGCTGTTTCTATACAAACCCAAGATGCAAGCGGAATTAATCTTGATTATGCCAAGGTTAAAATCGGCACTATCGAATCCGTCCAGGTTCAGGCGAATGTTGATCCAACCCTATCATTTGTTATAGCAGGACTTAGCAGTGCCACATCCGCAATAAATGAAGGGAATGCAACCGGATGCACCAACAGTGAATCAGCCAATACGGGTATTGTTTCAACCGCCACAACTGTTAATCTGGGAACCCTTTCCTTAGCGGCAATCAATATCAACGCCCAGCTTTTGACTGTTGCTACCAATGGCATAAACGGCTATTCCCTTACCGCCACCTCCAGCGGCCATCTCATAAATCCTGCCACTGGTTTTTGGATCCCGGATAACGGTACTTCTCCCGGCACTTTTACCGCGGGCACACCCCAGTTTGGTATACATCCCTGCGGATCAGACGTTTCCAGCGCAACTTGGGCAATTGGAACAACAGGAGGAGGAGCAGGCGCAAAATACGGCTGGCCTACACAAACTGGTATGGTTACACTTGCTTCCGACGCTACCGGTCCTATCTTAGGAACTACGGCAACGCATGGAGTAACCAGTGTTGAATATGCAGGTACTATTAACGCATCCATTCCCGCCGGAATCTATACAAGTGTTATTACCTATGTCGCAACGCCAACCTTCTAGCGAAGCTTGAAGGAAATTTGAAATTTAAAATTTTTAATTTGAAATCAATACTAAATGAATAAATTCGAAATGATTAAAACATAAGACTATTGTTCGGACTTGTGGAGAATGTTTTAAAATTAAAAATTAAATGATTAAAAATTCATTAAAAATTAATCCATTCGGCAAGCTCAGGATTAATGCTGAGCGGAGTCGAAGCATTAAAAATTTAAAATTAAAAATTTTGCCAATTGGATTATTTGTCTATTTGTTTATTGGATTATTCTTGCCTTCGGCGAGTGCTCAAGAAACACAACGCAATATGACCATCGTCCCGCCTATTGTTAGAGTTTCTTTAAATCCCGGACAAAAAACCGAAGGAATCCTAAAGGTTATCAACGACAGCACGGCTCCGCTCACTTTTACTGCAGGACTGCATGATTTTATCGTTGACAACCCGAATGGAATCCCCAATCTTTTACCTTTAAATACCCTTTCTAAACGTTTCTCCGGCGCTTCTTGGATAGCCATTGATCCTTCTGTTTTTACCGTTGACCCAGGACAAAAGCAAGTCTTAAATTATTATCTGCAAATACCTCAAAACGCAAGACCCGGCGGACATTACGCCGCGGTAGTCTATACACCAACCGCAAACATGGCTGTTAAAGGCACAGGGGCCGCGGTTCAAACAGAAATCGGAACGCTTTTTTTAATAACGGTAAACGGAAATATTAAAGAAAACGCACAAATAACAAAATTCTCAGCCAATCCTTTTCAGGAATACGGCCCTGTCAGGCTAAACACCGAAATCCTAAATAACGGAGATCTGCACATAAGACCAATCGGAGAAATAACAGTAACAGATATATTCGGACAAACCGTAGGTAAACAAAATATAAGCCAATTCGATATCTTCCCCACAGCTTCAAGGATATATACTAATAGCATCGGTAAAAAAATAATGATCGGCCCTTTTAAAGCCAAACTCTTGGCTTATTATGGCAGAAACGATAATCTGCCTCTCACGGCAACCGTTTATTTCTGGGTGTTTCCATGGAAGATAGCCACAATCGCAATACTGATAATAATTCTCCTCATACTTGCAATAATGTATTGGAGAAAAAGAAACTCTAACACGCAAAACAACGCAAATAA
>JAJZOC010000041.1 GCA_021852095.1 bacterium
AAGTAATGTTTGTTCTCTCTCTCCAAGCCTAATTTTTGGATTTCCAAGATACAAAAGCTCTGATCGCCAACTATGGCTTTGAAGGTCTGGTGCGCCAAACGTGTTTGCTACCAATGTTGCTTTATCTAAACCAAAAATACTTACATCCTCCCCCTTATTTAACAAAAATTCTTCATCTTTCATTTCGTCAAAGACATGTTTCATATATGCACGAGGCCCTGGATCGCCTCCGAAAAATCTAATTGCAGTCATTTTCCAGGGAAAAATTGCACGACCAATGTATTCTCGCGGCAAAGAGGCTATGCGCGAAGCAGTTGCAGAAGAAACTTTTCCATAACCAGCGTAAACACTTTGCCGCTGGGTGCCTTTGAAAAAAATATCTGCGATTCTTTTAGCCCGATCTATCTCCCATTGTGTCAAAACCCTGCCATCCTCTGAAACTTCTCCTTTTTCATTTAATTTATCTAGTACTGCTATCATATCTTCGTTAATTTCACGGATATCCCTATCATCCAACCATTCTCCTTTATCTGCTAATTTATTGGCGGCGGATTTTTCAAGAAGTCTCAAAACCGTTGAGACGCCTACAAGGTGATTTTGGACAAAATCAAACCCATTACTGCTTAATGCGCTTATAATATATTTCTTATACTCTTCCCCTTCTCGTAAACTTAAATTGAAATCATGCATAACTTGTCTATAGTGGATAAGTTCAGCAAAATATTCTTGGTCTTTACGTTGGTCATCACGCGAGAAAACTCGGCGAGCAACATCTCGAAGCCGATCAAGATTATTTTGAATAGTAAGAGACCCTATATTGTAATGTGCATCTGGAGTCAGGTCGGGAATACTAATAATTCTTTCAAGTGTCCATTCAAATAAAATTTTCCGAGCAGCTCTAGAAAGAGGAATAATATCTTCTGGCGCTGGCCCAATCCTCATGCCTTCATCGTTAGCTAAAAGATACGCAAAATCCGTAAGACTATCATTCATAGGCTGTAACGCCGTATCCATAAAATTTCTTAAGTCTTCAAGCTCTGGTCTTGAAAAATTAGGTATATCGCTATCTAGTTCTCTTCTAACATTCTCATCTCTAAATATTTCTTGAAATCTTGGATTCTCGTAGAGATGCTCTTCCTCTCCATGTCTTCGTTTTTGTTCCTCTTCTCTTTGCTGTCTGCGCTCTCGTTCACGCTCCTCTTCTCGCTGTCTTTCTTCGGCCCTTAGCGCATTTATTCTCTCCTGGATCCTTCTGTTCGCCTCCATCTTTTCCGCATCTGGCACGCCAAGACCCGCTACCCTTCGGCGGGCATCTATAAGCTCGCTCAATTGATCCGATAGATCCTCGTTTGGTATGGGACCTAAGATAATATTTAAACCTGTAATTTCCGCCTTCAGAGGATCTCTCCACGTGTTGTCTACGGTTATTGCTGTTGCTCCGCCCGAAACCGCCTCTGGCCAAATTCCTCTTCTCACCATCTCTTCCTGTATTCTTTTCTCATCAATTCCCAAACTCTACCTGCATTTACACGATTAAAATATTCCCTTGCTAATTCTTGCCTTCTCTCAATAAGCGTAAGATTTTGAGGACGTTGTCCGCGAGACTCTACTGGCGGCTGGGGATTTACCCTTGGTATCTCTCCTTGATTATCCTGACTCATAAAAATAACCTCTCCTTTCAGTCTAGGAGAAGAACTTGGGTTTGTCAATTCGGGAGCTGTCCACCTCGGCCGTGCGTCGCCAGAGGCTATGCCGGCGGCACGAGGAGTCATGGCTTCTCCCTCGACTTCGCTCGGGATCAGCCTGCCACCATCCGAAGTGATCGAGGTGATATTTGGCCGAAATACTTCTTTCATACAACCGCAGTTTACGGGAAAATAGCAAAAGGAGCTTGATATTGTCCTTATAAGAAAATTACAGTATGATTATAGGAGTAGATCAAAGGTTAAAATTAATATGTTAGATCAAAGATCAAATCTCAAAAATCAAATCCAAGTTAAAAACTCAAAGACAGAAGTAAAAGGTATCATTCCTGACTAAACTGTCATTCCTGCGAAGGCAGGAATCTAATTAGCAGATGTATTATTATGTTTACATCCTAACCAGCAGAAGAAATGGAACTCTCTATATAGGCGTAACCAATAATTTACAAAAAAGAGTTTGGGAACACAAAAATAATTTAGTAAAAGGATTTACTGAAAAATACAACATCCATCTGCTTGTTTATTACGAACAGTTTGATGATATAAAACAAGCTATAATGAGAGAAAAACAACTTAAGAGATGGAAAAGATATTGGAAAATTAGGTTAATTAATACTATGAACCCAGGCTGGAATGATTTATATAGTAAAGTATGCTAATTGGATCCCCGCCTACGCGGGGATGACAGGAAAAGAGACGAGGATGAAAAAAGAAGTCTTTAAACTTTGATCTAGTTTTTGACCTTTGATTTTTGATTTTTAGATTACAATATGAATACCCATTTCGAATCTCTCTATCCTGAAATTTCCCGCTTTAAGGAGATTGAAAAAATCTTTAATTTCGTTAAGGAGGGGTTTTCGTGTCAGCTAATTGGCATTCCCGGGGCGGGAAAATCAAATCTCCTGCGGCTTTTAGCCTATAACCGAAATGT
>JAJZOC010000089.1 GCA_021852095.1 bacterium
TATTGTTTATTTTGAAATAATATTTTTTATTTTTTTCAAATTTAAAATTTTTATTTTGATTAAAAATTAAAAATTGAAAATTTAAAATTTGGCTTTCTATCTGCCTATTAATCTTATCTACTGATTCGGAACGCGGGTCTTCCGCTGTCAAAATGATAATATCCGCATATTTTGATGAAATCTTTCCCATCTCCGGTCTTTTTGTATGATCTCTTTTCCCAGCGCTTCCGAATACATGGATTAAACGTCCGCGAACATAGGGGCGAAGGGCGGACAAAATTTGCTCAAAAGCATTGGGGGTATGGGCAAAATCAATCATTACCTTAAAACTGTCGTCATGAACAATCTGTGATCTGCCCGTAGGAGGGCTAAAACTCTCTATACCATTTTGTATTTCCTTCTCGGTCAGACCCAATTTCTTACAAACCGCAATAGCGGCCAAAATATTATATTTGTTATATTTCCCAATCATCTTTGTTTCAAAAGGAAAATTAAATGGATTAACATCTGCATTTTTTCTCATCCCATACGTAATTAACTTTGTTTTATTCTTAATCATTAATCCTTTATTATTAATCATTTCGTACGATTCATCATCTCTGTTAACAATTGCAATCTTACTTTTTAATAAAAGCTTGCTCTTTGCTTTAACATAATTCGCATAAGTTTTGTGGTAATCCAAATGTTCATGGGTAACATTGGTCAGTACTCCAATATCAAACTTAATACCAAAAACTCTGTACTGATCCAATGCATGAGACGTGGTTTCCAAAACAAGATAATTTTCTTCTTTTTTTTTAATACCCTCTGTTATTTTTTTAATAAACCTTTGTAAAGCAAAAGGTGAAGGCGTTGTCACATGAAAACCTATATCGTAGTTTTTTCCTCCGATAATAGCGCCAACCGAACTTATCATGGATGCATTTTTACCGGCAGTATTTAAAATATGATAAATCAAAGAGACTGTTGTGGTTTTTCCGTCTGTCCCAGTAACTCCAACCACTCTAAATTTACGGGAAGGAAATCCGAAATAAATATTTGCCAGAATGGCAAGCGTAAGATGATATAAATTCTTGATTTTCTGCCACATGCTGTCTATTATACCGTTTTTAGCTTCTCTGTGCCATCCTTGTACACCCTTGAAGTGCATCAACTAACCTCCCGTCAGTCATCCGGACCTATGTGGTAATAAATAAATAGATCCCGGGCGATGGCGTAAAATAAGGGAGCTGCCGTTTCCGACCCATAAATCGCCGCTGAGGGTTTATTTAAAATAACCAACATCGCGAACTTAGGATGGTCCGCCGGCGCGTATCCTATAAAAGAAGCTATTGTTTTTGTAGGATCGTAATGGCCGTCTATAGGAATTGATGCTGTTCCGGTTTTTCCTGCAATTCTGTAACCCTTAATCCTTGTCCATTTAGATTCACCATTGTTTGCGGTATTAACTAATATCTCTGTCATCACTTTTGCTGTTTCTTTAGATATAGGAGTATCTAGAACCTTCGGCTGTATTTTTATCGTATTGCCATTTCCGGTCAAAATCTCAGAAACAACATGAGGCTCCATTCTTTTTCCGTTATTCGCGATCGCGGAAATTGCATCAAGAAGTTCTATAGGAGTTACTGAAATTCCCTGACCAAAGCCGGTGGTTGCCAAATCAACAGGATACCAAAGATTTTTTGGTTTCAAAGGCATCGCTATTTCTCCTTGAAGATCTATCCCTGTTGTCTCACCTATTCCAAACTTATTAAGCGTATCAATCATCCGACTAACGCCTAATGTTTGGGCAACAAACACCATACCTGTATTATCAGAATGCTGCATAACTTTAATCATCGTAGTATTTTTATGATATTTATTGTCCCACGTATGAATTTTATATCCACCAACAGAAACAGGCCCCGCACATATAGGGCATTCTGTTTCAGGCGTAATAAGCCCTTGATCTATAGCTCCCGACATAACAATTGGTTTAAAAGTAGATCCCGGCTCATATAAATCCGAAATAAAGGGATTTGCATATAAGCTATCTGGATAATTTGCATATGATCCTGGATCATAAGAAGGATAACTTGCCATAGCTATAATGGCACCCGTACGCGGATTCATTATTCCAACCATACCGGAAACAGCCCCATATTTTTTTACCCCATCTTTAAGTTTTTTTTCCACAATAAATTGTATTGCTCTATTTATCGACAAACGTAAACTGCTTCCATTTATTTGAGAACTATTATTAGCTTTGGCTAAAATTGGCCTGCCGAACGCATCGTGTATTTGAACGGCAATGCCTGGCTCACCCCTTAAGAGCCTGTTGTAATATCCTTCTAAACCAAAGTATCCTTTGTCGTTGCCGCTAACATCCTTTCCGACAAACCCAACCAGTTGAGCAGCCATAGAAGCTTCGGGATAAAACCTGCTATATTGTTTTTCAAATCCAACTCCGGGAATCTGTAGGTTTTCTATCTCGGTTTTTGCATCAACACTCACATTCTGCTTAATAGGCACCCATAGAAGATTTTCGTTTAAATCCGCGCTTATCGTCGCGGCATCGATCTTTAAAATGGAAGCAGTTTACGTTTGTCGATAAATAGAGCA
>JAJZOC010000004.1 GCA_021852095.1 bacterium
CTGCTGTCTCTATGTGTCAGTTCTTCCCGCATAAAGAAAAAGTCTAAAGTTCTAGATGGATGTTTTCTTACAAAGTTATAAACATTTATTAACACAATCTTCACCTCCTCTCATTTTTTTTCTATATCTAATTTTTCTATTTCTAAAATTAATACGGATATAAATAGATTTTGTTACAAACCCGAGCTAAAAACATCCTGTCATTTACAAAAGTTGTAACGAAATAGCTTTTAATACGTATAAATAATACTTGATGTTATAATGAAGATCCATGAGACCTGATCTGAAAAAACTTATAGATCAAGCTAAGAATGGAGACGAGGAAGCATTTGGAAAAATTTATAACTTATTCCTTACTAAAATCTATAGATATACTTACTTTTCTGTTAGAAACCGTGAACTCGCCGAAGACATCACTCAAGAAGCATTTCTCAAATGCTGGGGAGCTTTATCATCATTCTCGGCAAAAAAGGGGTCATTTTCTTCATTTTTATTTGCTATTGCCAGAAACCTTATTGTTGATTATAGCCGAAAGAAAAAACAAATATCTCTGGAGGTCGTTAAAGATTATCAGTTATTAGATACCAAAAACGTGGACGAAGATATTATTAGAGAAGAAGAAAATAAAATCTTAGCAAAAGCTCTGTCGAAGCTTGAAGAAAAAGAAAAAAACATTTTAGTACTTAGATATTTTGAAGATTTATCCTTTGCTGATATCGGCAGAATTGTTGGGAAAAAAGAAGCAACCGTTCGCGTCGCTCTGCATAGAATTTTGAAATTTGTTAAAACAGAAATTATTAATAATGAAAATTGAAGAAAAATTAAAAAAGCTTAAAAAAGTTTATCTTGCCGCAACACCCAACAAAGAGTTCAAAAAAGCTGGGTTTAGATTACTGAAAGAACGAATTGAAGAAGATAGAAAAAAGGCACTTATGCAAAAGAGAACTCTTATGCATTACGCTCTGACATTTGCCTGTATTATATTGTTCATAGGAATAAGCGGATTAGTATTAAGTTTTTCACAAAACAAATCTTCAGCTATTTCTGAAACAATACATCTGCCACAATTAATAAAAGATAATCTATTTAAAACACCCCCGACAAAAGTAAATAAGGTTAATAACCTTTTAGAGGAAATTCACAAAAAGACTGCCACTCAAAGTTCAGAAGAATCTATTAATACTATGAAACCCGTTAATAATACTGTACCAACTCCAACCAATACAAATCAGAAAGACCAAAAAGAAGCTAAAGGATCCAGTATACAAGTCGATACATCAAATAAAACAAAACAAAGTAAAATAGATAATAATAAATCTCAAGGGACAGATACAATAAATGACACAGAGAAAGATGCGGAAAATATAATCCCAACCAGCCCAACTAACGACAATGCGGAGACAACCACAGAATTAAAAAATAATTTATAAACATTGCAGCCCCATGTTACAATAGTTCTACATGAATTTATCGTTTAGACTTCGTCCCCAAGATCTTAGTGAGTTTTTTGGCCAAGAACAGCTGGTTGGTAAAGGAAGAATTATAAGACGGATGATAGAATCCGATTTAGTTTTCTCAATGATTCTATGGGGTCCTCCGGGGAGCGGAAAAACTACACTTGCCTCTATAATAGCAAAACAGACTAAATCAGACTTCTATACCCTTTCTGCAGTGGTAACAGGCAAAGAAGACTTATTAAAAATTATCAAAAGAGCCGAGTCCAACCAAAAAGAAAACAAGAAAACAATACTTTTTATAGATGAGATTCACAGATGGAATAAAACCCAGCAAGACGGACTTTTGCCGTACGTGGAAAATGGTACTATTACTTTAATCGGCGCAACAACAGAAAATCCTTCGTTTGAGGTAATCAGCCCGCTTCTATCAAGATGTAAGGTATTTGTTCTTGAGAGACTTAAAAACGAAGATTTAGAAAAAATACTTAATCGGGCATTGACGGACAAAGAAAAAGGAGTAGGGAAGTGGGGTAAGAAATTAAGTGATGAAGCAAAAAATCTTTTACTTAATTTATCGGGGAAAGATGCGAGAATTATGTTAAACGGCTTGGAAATAGCAATCTTGGAATATCCGGAAAAAACCATAACAGAAGCCATAATAAAGGACGTATTCCAAGCTAAATCTAAGGGACTCTATGATAAAAATGCAGAGGAACACTATAATACTATAAGCGCGTTTATAAAATCCATGAGAGGCTCCGATGTGAATGCGGCTCTTTACTATCTAGTAAAAATGCTGGAAAACGGAGAAGACCCAAAATTTATAGCACGAAGAATGATTATTTTTGCCTCTGAAGATATAGGTTTAGCCGATAGAGGAGCACTAATTCAGACAAACGAGGCTTTCGAAGCGGTTACAAAAATAGGCATGCCGGAATCGCAGTTGATACTCACGCATGTAGCAATTTATCTGTCTCTGGCTAAAAAATCAAGAATGGTTCCCAACGCGCTGGCAAAAGCTAAAAAAGCTTTCTATGAGTTTCCAAACGAACCTATACCTTTGCATTTAAGAAATGCTCCGACAAAACTTATGAAAAAACTAGGCTATGGAAAAAACTATACGTGGTCAGAAAAATATGTTGGTCCGGAAAATGATCTGCCATTCTTACCCAAGGCATTAAAAGACAGAAAGTTTTTCGAACCCTAGAAATATTTATGTCTATTATAAAACTTCCGGGACTTATTGATCCGCATGTGCATTTAAGAGATCCCGGACAAACAGAAAAAGAGGATTTTTATACTGGTTCCCGTGCCGCAATTGCGGGCGGATTTACCACAATTTTGGATATGCCAAATAACAAAATACCGATAACTACACTAATTCTGCTTAAGGAAAAAATAAAAATTGCTAAGCAAAAAACTGCTTGCGATATCGGTTTCTATTTCGGCTCTATTGGAGATAATCTTGAGGAATTTGACAAAGTAAAAAATCTGGCTTACGGCTTAAAATTATATCTTAATCAAACAACAGGCGGATATATCATTAACGAAAAATTGCTAAGGAAAATCTACAAGGAATGGAATAGAGCAACACGAGGAAAAAAACCAATTCTTCTTCATGCGGAAGAAGATGTTTTGCAATCGGTCGAAAAAACCTTAAAAGAAACAAAACATCCAACCCACATCTGTCATGTTTCATCCAAAAAAGAACTTACTAAAATTATTCAATTTAAAAAAGAAGGACTTCCTATTACCTGTGGAGTAACTCCTCATCATTTATTTTTAACCGAAGACGATTTGAAAAAAGCAGGACCATATGGGCTTATGAAACCATCGCTAAAAACTAAACACGACCAAGAATATCTATGGAAGAATTTACAATTTATTGATATTGTTGAGTCAGACCACGCGCCTCATACAATAGACGAGAAGGAATCTGTAAAACCACCTTTTGGTGTAACCGGACTCGAAACAACTTTGCCGCTTTTACTAACTGCAGTTGCTGAAAAAAGATTAACCATAAATGATATTATTCGTCTTTGCTATACAAATCCAGCCAAAATCTTTAATATAAAATTCGATTATTCCAACAACCAAACTAAAGTTGAGGTTGATCTATCAAGAAAATATACCATTAAAAATGAAAATCTATTTACGAAATGTAAATGGTCACCATTCAACGGATGGAAGGCAAAAGGAAAAGTGGATACAGTATTTATACGAGGAATAAAAGTATTCGAAAATGACAGAATACTTACTAATCCAGGGAGCGGAAAAATTATTTAAGAACCTAATCCCTATTTATTACCGCTATGAAATGCCTCATGAACTTCACGGAGTTGTTTGTTAGTGATATGGGTATAAATTTGCGTTGTTGAAATATTTTTATGCCCCAACATCTCTTGAACCGACCTCAAATCTGCTCCGTTTATTAACAAATCTGTTGCAAAACTATGTCTTAAAGTGTGTACTGTAGCATCCACAGGGAGCCTGGCAGCTTTCACATACTTTTTAACAATTCTTTCAATACTTCTAACCGTTAATCTCATTTTATCGCCATTATTATCTTCTGTAACTGCTCCAGAATACCTGATAAACAAAGGCTTAAATTTATCCTGACGAGCTTCAAGATATCTTTTTATCCACTCCGTGGCGCGGTCGGAAACGAAAACTACCCTTGCCCGACCTCCTTTCCCGATTACCCCAAATTCTCTACGTTCAAAATTTATCTGATCGCGGTTTAATTTTGCAAGCTCTGAAACACGAAGACCGGTTGAAAACAAAAGTTCAAGAATTGAACGGTCGCGAAGCCCTTCTTCTTTAGAAGTGTCTATTGAAGTAACCAAGTGATCAACTTGATCTCTATCTAAGAACTTAAGACTTCTGCTTTCTGTCTTTGGTAAATCTATTTTTGAGGGTTCTAGAGTTTTATAATCATTCTTTATAAGAAAACGCAGAAAAGACCTAAGGGCAATAACATAATAATTCTGCGTAACTCTTTTCAAGGTTAAACCTTTTTCATCAACCCGATTAGAAAGAAAAACTCGATACTGCCTAACAATGCCTAAATCCAGATCTTCCATAGACTTTTGAGGAAAAACATCATAAAACCAATCTTCAAAAACTTTAAGATAATGTCTATAATCCCTAATTGTAAGTTTTGAACAATTCTTCTCAATTTCCAGATATTCCAAAAAATCATCAATTAAAGACTCAAGTTTCCCCCCCATAACGAATATTGTACGATAATGTATATTAGTTGACAAGACAAGGCAATAAAAGCCATACTATAAAAGAAAACATATGAGAGAAGACTACGTGAAACTAGTTAAAGAACAAATTTTATCAAATCCTGATTACAAATATACAATTAACGAACTAAAGACAACCCTCTTGTCCTATGGAGTAACACAGCAAGAATTTGATCAGGCTTTGGAAGAACTAACTGACCCATCGTTAACTCCCTCCATTGAATCACCTATGCTAGAACAAGATAATAATAAAAGAAATAATATTAACGACAAATTTATACCATTTTTAAAGCAAGCTATGATATTAAATGCGATTACTATTCTTTTTATATTCTTAGGCGGATTATTTTTTGTATTTTGGGTGTATTTTGATAACAAAACAAATAATTCTGCTTCCGGCGTTGCAACTAGTATCAACATAAAAAGACAAAACTCGCTAGCTACCCAGGTATACGCAAATACAATACCTATTGATAGCAAGCGAATTTTCTCCTACCCAACATCCAATGTTACTTTAACCATTACGGGAACCCCCCGAAAAGAAGTCCTTGGGTTTCTTCCTTATTGGATGTTACCATCCCAAAATCAAATTTCTTTAAATGGTATTACTTCTGTGGCATTATTTGGTTTGGATACCGATGCAAACGGCAATATTGTAACCGTTCAATCTAATGGAACAGCCGATGGAGGATGGACTATGTGGAATAGCCCGCTCCTTAACACGTTCATTAACAGAGCAAAAGCAAGAAAGATAAAAATAGAACTAACATTAAAATGTTTCAGCAACAAAGATATTGAAAAATTAATAAACTCTAATACAGCACAAGAAACTTTTATATCAAATGCGATACAGCTTATTGACTCGAAATCATTAGATGGTATTAATATAGATTTTGAATATGTCGGAACACCAAATCCAGGAGTGAGAGATGCATTTACGCGATTTATTATTAATCTAAATACCGCATTGAAAAGACAGCTTCCCAATGCAATACTTACCGTTGATTCATATATTAATTCTGCGGCAACACCTGGAATTTTTGATATACCGGAAGTAGCCAAAAACGTGAACGCAATCGTTATCATGGGGTATGACATGCATACCCCTTTAGGATCTCCGGGGCCTATTGCCCCCATGGAAGGAAATATCAGTATTATTGGATACATGCAGGCTTATCTGGAAGAAGTTTCCCCTGAAAAATTAATTCTTGCAGTCCCATATTATGGATATGATTGGACTGTTGGTTCGGCAAATCCAAAACCTGCACAAGTCCTCCCCTATGCACAAATTATCGCAACAAGCAAAAACGACACCATTCAATGGAATGATACATCGCAAACCCCCTGGTATAGCTATGTTGACCCGGCAACAAATATAACACATAACGTATATTTCGAAAACACGCGTTCTCTTGGTATTAAGTACGATTATGTAAACCGTAAAAATCTCAAAGGCATTGGTATTTGGGCATTAGGCTATGACGGATTAAACGCCGACCTCCGAGAACTTATTCTCGAAAAATTTGCAGATTGAAGATCCAGTTTTTAAACAGCATATTAATATCCTTCTAATTCCAAAGCCTATAGTAGGGAACTACAAGCATTTTGACCAAATTGCGGCAAAGAATAGAACAAGTTATTGAATTTCATAATTTAAGAAAATTTAATTGTCAGATCGAAGAATAAAATTGAAAAACAATCACTTCCCTGCATGGTTCTGCACATCACGTCGCAAAAGTATTATTGTGCGACATAATATATTTAGTCTCCCTATCTGGCTGGGGTCTTAAAATTTCTAATTTCGCTCATACCTGCTGAACCAAGAGCAGAAGCGGTAGTGGAAAATTCAGAAATAGCTAGAATCATGTTACCACTCTACGGAGATAGATATAATTCCATCCAATATTCAGAGTTAATCATCCAGCCAAGATCAAGAAGACTATCTGCCCTCCGCCGCTAAGCTTAAATTAGATCGAGAAATCAATCTAAACTATCATTTTTAGCCTCAAAAACATGCTAAAAAGTGCATTCGTATTTTTTTCATTAGAGGCAGTTTGTGAATGTCTAAAAACAGAGAATAAGCTCCCATACCCATGACCTTTAGGGTCATAACATATAGGATAGAAGTGTGTTCCCTGTGAAAAGTGAAGTTGAAAATGCGTGAAAACCAGATATTTATCCACATTGAATAAGACGAAATATAAATTTAGTCCTATAATTTTATTATATCAAACTATATCAAGCAGTTGAAGGGATTGTTTGATAAAGAACGATAGCTCTTCCCTCTTCTCTATCTTTTAATCTATAAAAATCGTATTTTATTTCTACTATACGAAGGTCGAAAACATTAGTAAAGAAAATACAATCGCGCCAACCCAAATATATTCCCAAATTATTCCTTTAAATAATCTTTTATCTAGCCATGCCTGTGATAGTCCAATAACTATATACAAAAAACCCGTAAGAAATATAGCAATTATTGTAGAATTAGCAGGCCAAAATCCCAACACTAACGAAAATTCAAATAAACAAACAGATAAAATAACTGTCCAATTAATCTTATTCGATAATGAACTATCCAATTCTACAGTCCATATGGACTGTAGAATCAAACAGAATGCTGATAAAAAAATGATAAACGCAGTTAAAACAATAGACAAATCAAAAGAAAAAACAACATCAGAAAAGAAGAAAAAAGCAATAATAGTAAGCAAAAAAGATACTATTCTCGCTCCGGAGATAAGTCCTATCGTCCGAACAGACGCTACTAAAAAAATATTTTGTGCTAGAAAAAGGGAATAAAGTCCAACAGCATATAATGCAGTTATAAATATCCTTGTTAAAAAACGCGCGGGAGCCAGAAAATAAAATAATCCAAATGATAGAGTATAAAAGAATGGAAGTATAAACGCATATAAATAATATTTTATATTATTACCTTTTATATCACGGCGTAAGCAGAAAAAAAATAATAAATCTGTAAATACAGCGAGCAATATAACAACAAAAAATCCAGACTTACTTAATAAATTCTCTGAAAAAAATAACCCAGCAGAAAGAGTCAATACCGAAATAACAAATCTCTGCCTTTTATTAGTAATAAAGATTTCTGATTTTTGGATAAGACCATTAAGTCTATAGGTAAAGCGCGTCCTTTTTCTCCTGGTTAGAAATATCGAATGTCCCATATTTTTTATTAGATTCTTGAGAGATTTGTATATACTTTTTGGACGTCATCCAAACTCTCAAATTCATCAATTAAGGCAAGAATCTTGGCATAAGAAGATTCATCTTCAACATTTACAGTTGTTATCGGCTTTTTGATAATCTCTGCGGCTTCTATATCCAACCCAGAAAGCGTATCTTTTACTTTTGTTAACTCTTCCGGTTTTGTGTATATAATAACTTCTGTTTCGTTTATATCTGCTATATCCTCTGCCCCGGCATCAGCCGCTAGTAAAAAAATTTCGTCTGTTGTCTGTTTATTTTTATTTACGGTAATTGCTCCTTTTATTTCAAATTGGTAGGAAACGGAACCGGAATTAGCTAATGTTCCTCCCCCTTTATTTAAAATATTCCTAATTGCTGATATACTTCTCTGTTTATTATCTGTTGCAACATCTATAATAAACGAAACTTTTCCAGGACCAAATGCCTCATAGGAAACCTCTTGAAGCTCGTTATCGTTATCTCCCTTGCCAATTCCCCGCTCTATAGCCCTTGCGATTTTTTCTTTAGGCATATTTTCGGCTTTTGCCTTTTCTATAAACAAACGGAGTCTTGGGTTCTGATCAGGATCTGCTACTGCGCCGCTTTGGCGAACTGCTATTGTTATAGCATTTGCCAATTTTGTAAATACTTGACCGCGTTTGACGTCTGAAGTTCCTTTTTGTCTTTTTATTTGAGCCCACTTTGAATGTCCGGACATACTCTAATTATACTTTTCCTGATTGACTTTTGCAATAAAAAATAGTAAAATTCCACCATCTAGCCCTCACTTACAATGACTGTATTAAAAACACAAGCCATTCAGAGCGCACTTGTGGGTGACTTTGAGAACGCCGCTTCTTTGAATAAGAAAATTATTGAATCAGATCCGAACGACGTTGAAACTCTTAATAGATTAGCCTTTGCCTATACATCTTTAGGAAAAATCAAAGAAGCAAAAAATGTTTATCAGAAAGTTCTGCAATTAGACACTCTCAATTCTATTGCTCTGAGAGGAATCAAAAAACTTAATCAATCATACCCAAATAATATAGCTAAAAAGACAAACGATGGTAACAATCATCACCGGGAAATAGTAAGTCCAAAAAACAATATATTTCTAGAAGAAACAGGTAAAACGAAAATCGTGGAACTCATAAATATAGCTGATAAAAAAACAAGTTCAACTCTAAGAATGGGTGAGTCGATAACTTTATCTATAAAACGTTTTAAAATTTTTCTCCTTAATTCAGATAAAAACTATATAGGAATGCTACCAGACGACATAGGAAAACGGCTAATTAGATTTATAAAAGGAAATTATAGATATGAAGCCTACATAAAATCTATCACGGAAACTTCTATTACTGTTTTTATAAAAGAGGTAAAAAGATCTAATCTTTTTAAAAACCAACCAACCTTCATATCTCAAGAAAGAAAACGTCTAATAATAGATAAATCATCGCGAAAAAAGTCTGAAGACTAGAAGACTAATAAAAATCACTTTTGAAATATGACTCTATTTCTAGAAAGCTCTTTTTTAACGAATTTTGTTTCTTTCCTGCTATTCATCCTTAAAAGAGAAATAAAAGACATCAAAACCGAAACTACTGCTATCATTAAAACCAAAATTACAAAAAGCATAAATATCAAAAATTCTCCGTACTCAAACTATTACCTGCTATATTTATAATTATATCAGATATTCCAGGTTTCGACAGCTTGACAACCTTTAAACCAAATAACTTATGTAATCTATCAACAGTATATGTATATTTTCCAAAATATGATATGCTTGATTCTTTCAGAGATGTATCCGTTTGGCTTGTTATCATAACAACATTACCTCCTATATTTGTTATTACCCGCGCCATCCTGGAAGCTAAACCGGCAACATTAGTATTATTGATAACCTCTATGCTCATTCTATCGTTTAATAATGTATAGTCTGTAAAAATAAGACTATCTAGCTGATCCAGCCTATCCCTACTCATAGGAAGCTGAACTTCTTTAACAGTTACGTTATCCGGTTTTACGCCTATTGCATATATCCACAATCTAACCAAATCAATCGGCGTCAGGCCTATATAGGAATAGTTATTTTTTGATAATAAATAAAATATTTTCGAACTTATTATTCTGCTATTGATTTTAGCAAAATTATCATAATCCTTTTTATTATTAAAAATAATTCTTGCGTCTATAGGAATTCCTACTAACTCTTGCACATTTTCTTTTGAATGGAAACCGCTCTTAAACTTAACGCTCAAACTAGAGATAGTATGTTTATCCGGGGCAAAATAAATAATTTCAAATCTTGACGGTGATAAAGAATCACTTACTTCCACATAAAAAGCATGACTCGCATTAAATCTACTCTCCTTAATTAAATAGACTCCCCTCAGTATTAAAGATATAAAAAGAATAGATAAAACAAAAAAAATGAATAAAATGATGGGTTTTAAACCATATTTATTGTTTATCTGCTTCTTGCGCACCATATTATATTAATAATCTTTCTTCTTTTTGGCAATAATCTCGGGTAGCTTGAAAGAAGGAGCCGTAGAAAAAGATGACAACTTTTTATCCTCTTTAAGCTTTTTAGATTTCTTCTTTTCTCCTTTATAATAACCGCCAAAACTTCCCATAAAATCACCCCCTATTTAATTTTTAATTTTCAAACTCCAATTTTCATTCAAATCACAATTTAACAATTTACAAGACATTTGATTCGCCTAGTGTTTTGTTTAAAAATTAAGCCATTGAGATTCCATTGTAAATTGAAAATTTATTTATATTCTATCTTATCCAAAATCTACGATCTATGCAACTTTAAGCTGATCTAAAAATCCCTGCAGTTCCTGCGGGAGCGGGCTTTCTAAAGAAATGGATTCATTAGATACTGGATGTAAGAAAGTTATCTTTGACGCGTGTAAAAAAGTACGCGAAAGAACCTTTCTGTCTCTTTTGGATATTTTTCGTCCGGCATAAAGTGGGTCTCCAAAAATAGGATACCCTACGTATTTAAGATGAACTCTTATTTGATGCGTTCTGCCTGTTTGAGGATAGAGTTCCAAAAGAGTTAGGGGTTCATTGAAAATTGAAAATTGTCCAGCAAAGCTGGATCCCGCTCCGCGGGAAAAATTGAAAATTGTTTTATACCTTGTTTCCGCTTCCCTACCGCCAGCCAACACACCGAAATGTTTTCTGTTCCAAGGAAGGCGCCCTACAGGAACGACTATTGCGTCTTCGCTCGGCTCCATTTTTCCACGAACCAAGGCAAGATAGGTTTTTTTAACCATTCTTTCTTTAAATTGTTTCTGCAAATCTTCAAAAGCCCGAAGAGTTTTTGCAACTAAAAGAATTCCCGAAGTCTCTTTATCTAATCTATGTACAATCCCTGCCCGTTTATAAAAATCCGTCTCCTCATCCCCTTTTGAAAATTGGAAATTGAAAATTGGAAATTTATTTTCTATCCAATCTTGCACCGTTTTCTCCTCTTTTGTTGTATCAGATTTATTAACCGTAATACCGCTCGGCTTATCTAAAACCAAAATCTCCTGATCTTCAAATATAACTTTAATCTCTAGATTAACCATTCTTTCTTATTATTTTTAATTTTAAAAAAGCTACTACTCTAGAGAGAACTCTCTCTCTCTTCGCGAAAACCGACACGCATGTGAAAAATAAAATGACTGAAAAAATGTTTTCTATATTAACTCCTAAAACCATAATCTTATGCGCCTGGTCTCGTAAAAATAAAATCGGGACAAAAAGTGCGTAAAAAATAAAACCTACGCTTCCATCCTGAAGCTCTCCCCTCTTCTCTTTAGGAAGCAAATATAATAATAAGAAGATCGACAGAAGACAAAGAAAAAGTAATTCTACAAGATCAATAAAGTGTATATATTTCTGACTAAATAAAAATATAATAATTGTGATAATAAATCCTCCTGTATAGGCAAATAAAAAAGAAGCGCTAAAAAAATCTAATAATCTCAATCTGGGATTCTTCGGAGGCTTGAAATACACGAAGATAAATACAAAAGCTCCAACCAACGCCCCAAAAAGAGAAAATCCAGGAAAATATGGAAAAAGAAAAAATACAAACGGGTTTAAAAAGTTATGATCTAAATGTAAAATAGCATAAATCATACGGGAAAAAATTAGAGAACATAATAAAAGAAGAAACGCGCTATTAAATACCTTCTCTACTGATATATTTCTTTTTAAAAGAAAAAAATCATCACGACTCTGCGCGAAAAGTGAAAAGAAAAAAATCAACAAAAAACATACTGTTGGTAAAAAAAGAATCTGCATAATAATCTACATGAATAAACGGGCTACTCCAACAATTAAGATAGTAATACCAATTCCGCTGATTACTTTAGCAACACCAAACGCATCTGACAACCATCCAACCAAAATAATAGGTAATATAGAGAATATGCCTGTTAACGCATTAAGCGCTCCATATATTTTACCTCTAAATGAATCAGGAGTATTTTCTTGAAGAAAAGTATTCGACGGAATAAAAACTAAAGCGTTTGAAACACCTAAGATAAAGGATAAAAAAACCATTAGACGAAGAGCATTCATAGACAAAATAGGAGGAAGATATAAGGATATTCTTACTCCATATGACAATAAAATAAAGGCAAAAGCCGAAAGTAAAAGTCCAAAAGTAACGCTTCTTTCTCTTGCGCCAACATGAAGAAAGTTACTTAAGATTAAAGACCCTATAACCATTCCTAAAGCCGCGGGGGTTATAAATAATATCGGAAACTGGTTAATGGGAACATTCAGCACTTGATTTACATATCCTGGCCCTACAACAGCAACGATAAGAACAATAGTCTGAGAAAGCGTTAGAAGAAACAATGAGTGATATATTTCTTTAGTTTTAAGAATTATTTTAAATAACTGTTTTATCTCTAATCTGAGAGTTGTGGGCAAATTAATTTTGTCTTCAGACACAGCTCCCTCAGATTCTTTAGAATCGGTATTAATAAAGAATATAAAAACAGCCGCTATAAGAATAAATATAGCTAAGAGCAAAAATATATTGCGATTTCCCAACAAAATAAGAAACGGACCGGAGAGCGCATATGCGACAAGCATGGAACCATATATTCCTATTCCAAATAAAGCATTGGCTGGTAATAATAAGTTTTTCCTAACTATTAACGGAATCATCGGCGATTCGGCAGGAACAAAGAATTGAGTAGCGGTAGATATAGCAAAGGAAAGAAAAAGAATTACTACAAGGCTATCATGAAAGTAAGCTAGAAGAACAAGAAGTAACGCTCTTATA
>JAJZOC010000014.1 GCA_021852095.1 bacterium
ATCACCGGCAGAAAATCCTCCGGCCAACAACATCATCTGATTTTATAGTCAGCATTTCTTGTAATATGTATCTTGCTCTGTGTGCCTCAAGCGCCCAAACCTCCATCTCTCCTAATCGCTGACCGCCCATTTGAGCTTTTCCTCCAAGAGGCTGTTGGGTTACCAAAGAATAAGGACCAGTTGACCGCGCGTGAGTTTTATCCTCTACCATATGTATTAGCTTCATTATGTATTCTACCCCCACAACTACCGGATTTTCATAAGCTTCTCCTGTTCTGCCGTCATAAAGAATAGTTTTTCCATCTGTCGGTAAGCCTGCTTTTTTAAGAAGAGAAACAATCCTATCTTCTCCAACCTGTTCAAAAACAGGAAGACCAATTTTTATATTCAGCTTCTGAGCCGCAAACCCCAAGTGAGCTTCCAGTAACTGTCCAAGATTCATACGCGCTAAAACAGAAATTGGAGAAATAACTATGTCAACAGGCGTACCGTCGGCCATATAAGGCATATCCTCCTGGGGAAGTATTTTTGAGATAACTCCTTTATTGCCATGTCTTCCAGCCAACTTATCTCCTGCTACTACATGCCTGAACTGGGCAACTTCAACTATAATTTTTCGAATAGCTCCAGGTTCCAATTCATCACCTGTCTTTCGATCCAATATCTGTACATTTATAACCGTGCCTCTTTCCCCATGAGGCATACGAAGCGAAGTATCTCTTACTTCTCTCGCCTGTTCTCCAAAAATTGCTCGCAGTAGTCGTTCTTCGGCAGTCAGTTCTGTCTCGCCTTTGGGAGCAATCTTACCAACTAAAATATCTCCGGGGTCTATCTCACTTCCCACAACCACGATTCCGTCTTTATCTAACTTAGCTAGATCTTTTTCTGAAATATTTGGTATATCACAGGTAGTTTCCTCCGGACCCAGTTTAGTTTCTACAACTGATGTTTCATATCTCTCTATATGAATTGACGAGAGAACATCTTCCTTAACCAGCCTCTCCGAAATTACAATTGCATCTTCGTATCCTAATCCGTCCAGTGACGCATAAGCTATAATCAAATTTCTTCCAAGCGCCAGCTCACCGTTTTGCGATGCCGGACCGTCAATTAAAATAGAAGATTTATTAACCTTGTCGCCTGTATTAACAACTGTTTTTTGGACATAAGCAGTCGCTTGAGACGTTCGTCTGAAAGAATCTACGTAATATGTCTCTCTGTCTCCTTTTTTACTTTCGATTATAACCTGTCTGCTGTCGGCAAATTTAACCTCTGCATCAAACGGAGACTTAACCACTCTTCCCATAACTTGAACTACTTCACTCTCCATACCTGTACCAATAATCGGACTTTCCGGATTCACCAAAGGGACTGCCTGACATTGCATATGGGTTCCCATAAGAGCCCTATTTGGTTCGTCATGGTTGATAAAAGGAATTAAAGATGCCGCTGTTCCTACTACCTGACGCTGGGTAATATCGGCATATTCTATTTTCTCTTTTTCTACTTCCAGAAAACTTCCCCCATAGCGCGCGGCAACTCGCTCATCCGCAATAACTCCATTTTGATCAAGCGTCATAGCGTGGGTTATATAATGTTTCTTTTCATCCTGCGCATCTAAATATTCTATCTCATCAGTAGCCATAACTACATCTTTGCCTCCACGCTTAACAGAAACAACCTTTCTATATGGTGTTTCTAAAAATCCGTAACCATTTACCTTAGCATAAAGAGCAAGATATGTAACAAGACCTATGTTTGGGCCTTCGGGGGAACGTATGGGACAAATCTTGCCATATTGAGAACTATTAATATCCCTTATAGAGAATGCCGCTCTTTCTCTTGATATTCCGCCTGTTCCCATAACTGTCAGTCTTCTTAAATTATCTATTTCAGAAAGAGGATTAGTCTGATCTATAATAGTAGAAAGCTGGGATGTCCTAAAGAATTCATTAATAGATGCCATGATAGGACGGGCATTAACTAAGGAAGAAACAGAAACAGGAGCATCCTGCTGCATAAGACTCATTCTTTCTTTAATACTTCTTTCAAGCCTTAAAACACCTACTCTAAACGCCGTAGTCGCTACAAGTTCTCCGACCCCCCTAATTCTTCTATTTTCCAAACTATCTATGTCGTCAACACTGCCGTGTCCGCGGGCAAGCAAGATCAGATACTGTATAGCTGCTACTATATCATGAACTGTAAGGGTTCGATCTTCGGAAATAACAAATGAATTTATGTCTCTTAATCTTTTGTTCGTTTTGTACCTGCCGACAACCCCTAAATCATAACGGCGTAAATTAAAAAAAAGCCCTCTAAAACTTTCTCTTACTTTATCTATAACTATTGGTTCTCCTGGATGCATCTTTTTAAAAATTTCAATCAGAGCTTCTGTTTCGCTCGCTGCTGCGTCTTTTTCAAGAGTTGAATTTATAAAAGCAATACTTTCCTTATCCAGGTTCTTAAATTCGGCCAATATTGCTTCGTTTGAAGAAATACCTATAGCTCTCAAAAATGTTGTGGCAGGGAATTTCTTTCTTCTG
>JAJZOC010000003.1 GCA_021852095.1 bacterium
AGTCAAAGGCACCGCCTCTCTGAATTTCATAATAGGTTATTGCGGAAATGAGCATCCTAAGAACCGAAGTCTTTAGCTCATCCCTTGCCAGCATTGCCTGCTTAAGGTTTTCCTGTAATTGTTGTTTTGTCATATTAGCCGAATCTCCCAAGTCCTATTTTTTTACTCTTTCTAAACATAAACATAAAAAATGAAATACCTATTGTTAAGTATACCATATTCAAGATAAAGCTTATAAAAAATTGCTGAAAAGATATTTGATGGTCTTGAAGTAAATGTCTCATTGCTTCAAACATGTAACTGCTTGGAACAAATTTAGCAACTGATTGAGCCCACTTTGGAAGAATCGCGATAGGATAATATAGGGCGGAAAACGGAGCAATAATATATCCTCCCATCCAGGCGAGCGTTTGAATTTTTTGTCCGTAACGGATGATAAGCGCGGCAATCAAAAAACCAGTACTCCATCCTGTCAGAATGAGGCTTAAAATAATTGGAATAGTAGATGTGCCATAAATAAAGATGGGGTAACCGTATAAGAGGTACGCAAGACCTGCCGAAAAAATAATACTTATGATCATTTTAATAAATCCGAATATCATTACCGCGATAATCCATTCGCTTACTTTTAAGGGAGAAGCAAAGATATTAACAAGATTTTGGTCCCACATTTCCGCAAGTAAATTGGTCGTAATTTCATACTGCGCTCTCCATACCACAATCCAAAAAATAAGCCCGGTCAGAAGTATCAGCATTGTTTGTTTTGGATCACTGCTTAGTTCTGAAAAATATCTTCCGGTTAGTCCCCAAACAAAAAGATCCATTGCCGGCCAATAAAACATATCAGACATACGATCAAAGTTATGACGCATGTTGACAGTATATCTGTATATCATTGCGTAAATTCTGTTTATGCTTATCATGTCGATTCTCCTTTTGCGATATTGAGGAAATAATCTTCAAGATCCGGTTTATTAATACTGATATCTTCGTATTCAATATTTTCTTTAGTAAGCAGGGTTAGAAATTCTGCAATAGTTTTCTCATCAACAACAAGTGTAAACATCGTTCCATTTTGAGTAAAAGGCAATTCCAGTTTATTAAATAGTTTCATCGCTCTTTCCCTGTCTTTTTTTATAAGAAGTTCTATCTCGCTCTCTCTGATGCTTTTGACTAAATTAACAGGCGTATCTTTGGCAATTATCTTACCGTGAGACAGAACAATTACCCGATCGCACATCTCTTCTACCTCATCCATATTATGAGAAGTAAAAAGCATAGATACATTATATTTTTCTTTTTCTTTCTTAAGAAACTGTCTGATTCTAACGGCTATGTCGGGATCCAAACTTGCGGTTGGTTCGTCAAGAAGAATAATTTTAGGGTAATTTAGAAAAGCTTTTGCAAGGAGCAGTCTTGTTTTTTCGCCAGCCGAAAGCATCCTAAATTCTTTTTTATATAGTTCTTCCATTTCGAACTCCCGCAAAAGTTTTTTAATGCGTTTTTGTCTTTCCTGTATTTCGTACAACCTTGCAAATAATTCTAGAATTTCAGAAACCGTAAACCACCAAGGTAAACTAATATACGTTGAGGAAAAATTGATCTGCTTAAGAATTGTTTCTCGATTTTTTTGTAGAGATGTGCCAAAGTAAAGAATATCTCCGTCAGAAGGATCCATAACTCCCAGAAGCATTTGGATTGTGGTTGTTTTTCCTGCGCCGTTTGGTCCAAGCAAACCCAATATCTCTCCGTCTTTTATGGAAAGAGATATATCATCTACAGCATTGAACCCTCCTTTTTTAGAAGGGAATGTTTTTGTGAGGTTTCTAACCTCTAAAATAATACCATCCATATAGTAGTTTGATAGGGTATAAATTACCAATCCTCTGGAAACTCGTGGTTTATACGAAGAGTGTTTTTGATAAATTCAACGATTTACTAATTATCATCACGTAATATTCTTTTTTAATATTTCTCCGGTTCTGCCTGGAGTTTACAGAAAGTATATTCGTATTCTACATCGTGTTTTGTATTTAGTCAATTTTTCGCAATTGGATTCGTTCGGCGGGAAATTTACCGGTGAATATGTTATAATCCTCGTCAAGAATAGAAGTTACAGATGAAAGAAGCTCAACATCAGCTTTATCAACAGGATAGACTTCAAAAGCTCGATAACGTTCTGTCAAGAATAGAAGAGTATAGCGATCCAATAAATATTACAGCAGAGGGAAATAATATTTTCACAAACCCTGATCGATTACGCGAAAGTATGAAAAAAATAGCCTCTGATCTTTGTTACGACTTAATAAAAGAAGGACAAAAAGAACTAGTGAAGGATATGATGGTTGCCTATAATTTATATAGTAATCATTAGCTGGTTAATTCTTTGAGGCGCTTAAGTAGATAATCTTTAGAATTCCTAGAAAGATCTTCATCAACCTCTTTAAATAGTTTCTTGAGAATTTCGCCGACCTTTGGTCCCGGCTTAATATTTAATTCTCTCATAATGTCGTTTCCGTCAACGGCCAAGTCATTGATTGAAAATTTAGCCGGTTTTAATTGTTCCTCAACCCTTTTTTTAAAAAGGTTTGATCTCCAGCTGTCTGCTGGTCTGCCGCTTCCAAGTCGGTCAGCGATTCTTATATCCATCATGTCCAAAACACTCTCGACTCCAATTTTTCTGATGAATCTTCTAATCGCCGCGTCGGTTTGATCTTCATTAACGCCGAACATGTGCCATCTGATTAAATTAACAACCCTTTCTTTGTCAATTTTAGGAAATTTTAGTCTGTCACAAATTTCACCGGCAATTTTTGCTCCTGCTACTTCGTGATTATGAAAAATTACCAAGTTATCCTCATCTTTTGACATCACCTTTGGTTTGCCTACGTCGTGCAGTAAGGCCGCAAATTTTACGATTGGATCTTTGGAAGGGCAATATTTTAGAGACAAAAGATTATGTGTAAAAACATCGGTTGTATGATGTCTGCCTGGGCGAACTTGTGAAACGTCGATCCCTTCTAATAGTTCAGGTATAATAAATTTAAGAAGTCCGGAAGACTTAAGGAACATTATTCCGTCGTAGGGATAGTCGCTCTCCAAAATTTTTAGAAGTTCGGCCTGTATTCTTTCACTCGAAACCTCTTTGATAAGAGACGAATCGTTAATAATTTCCTGCCAAGTTTTATCTTCTATTGCAAATGAAAATTGCGCGGCGATTCTTATTGCTCTAATAAGCCGCAGAGCATCTTCTTTGAATCGTTCGCCGGGATTTCCAACTGCGCGAATAATTTTATTTTCAATATCTTTCTGTCCTTTGTATGGGTCAATAAGCTCCATTGTTTCATTGTTCCATTGTTTCATTGTTAATTTCATTGCAATTGCGTTTATAGTAAAGTCGCGCCGCAAAAGATCTTCTTCGATTGTTTTTCCCCAGGATACTTTTTTGGATGCCTTCTGTCTGCATATCCATGTTCTCTGCGAAACGTTGTTATTTCGGTAACTTGTTTTTGTGTTATCATGGCTTGTCCATGATTAGATTCTGGAGTCGTCTCTTCGTTCTTCCCCAGAATGACGGGAATTCCAACAGTTCCGAATTGATTGTCGTAAAATCCATCTGGGAATAGTTTAAGAATTTCTTCAGGAGTTGCATTTGTGGTAAGATCCCAATCTTTTACCGGTTTTTTCAAGATTATATTTCGTACGCATCCTCCCACAAAATAAATCTCAAAACCGGCATTTTGGATAGTTTTGTAAAGCTTTATAACCTCTTCTGGAATATCGTCTAACATATGGTATAGTATAACATAGTGTGAAATTCAAAATTCAAAATTCAAAATTCAAAATTGAAGGGGATCAATTCGAGGGTTTGATCAAGGTTCTGCTTGAGAATCGGGGAGTAAAGACAAAAAAAGAAAAGGATGATTTTTTGAATCCAAAGCTTTCGGATGTAAATGCTAAAAATGCCGGAATAAATATTAAGAGTCTTAAAAAGGCGGTTGAAAGAATTAAAAAAGCGATAGAAAATAAAGAAGAAATTGTTGTTTTTGGGGATTACGACGTTGACGGAATTTGCGCTACTGCAATTCTTTGGGAAACTCTTCATAGTTTGGGAGCAGATGTTATGCCTTATATTCCCCATAGGTTAGAGGAAGGATATGGACTGTCAGAGACAGGAATTAAAAATTTAAAATTAAAAATTAAAAATTGTTCGTTGATAATAACGGTTGATAATGGGATTGTTGCAAATGAGGCGGTTGATTTTGCTAATAAACAGGGGATTGATGTAATTATTACAGATCATCATGTTCCTTCCAAAAAACTGCCTAAAGCTTATGCAATTGTTCATACAACAAAATTGTGCGGAACAGGAGTGGCATACCTTCTTGCGAAGGAATTTTCAATTTTCAATTTTCAATTTTCAAATAAATCCCACAATTCGCAATTCGCAATTCGCAATTCGCAATTGGAGTTGGTTGCTTTGGCAACGGTGGCGGATTTAGTGCCTTTGAAAGAAGCAAATAGAACTCTTCTTAAATTCGGTTTGGAGGAGCTTTGGCAAACAAAACGGGTAGGATTATTGGAGCTTTTCAAAGAAGCCGGAATAGAAAAAGAAAAAATTGGAGTTTATGAAATAGGACATATTATTGCTCCCCGTCTTAATGCAATGGGAAGGCTTGAACACGCAATGGATTCCTTAAGGCTTTTGTGTACAAAAAACATTGAAAGAGCTAGGATACTTGCTAAAAAACTGGGAGAAACTAATAGGGAAAGACAAGTTTTAACAATGCAGACGGTGGAACACGCCATGTCGAAGTTCAGAATTCAGAATTCAGAGTTCAGAAAATTACTGTTTATTTCGCATGAATCTTACCAACAGGGAGTTGTTGGGTTGGTTGCAGGGAGGTTGGTTGAGGAATTTTATCGTCCGGCAATTGTTGTCTCTAAAGGGGAAAAAATAAGCCGCGCGTCCGCCAGATCTGTAAAGGGCTTTAATATGATCGAGTTTATAAGGGGAGCATCACAGTTTTTAATTGACGCCGGCGGACATCCCATGGCGGCTGGGTTTACCGTTGAAACAGAAAAGCTTGAAATCTTACAAAAGAATTTAGAAGAAACAGCGGAAAAACTTTTAGACGAAACTACGCTAACAAGAACTTTAAGAATAGATTGCGAGATCCCATTATCGGTTGTGAATGATGATTTATATAAGAGCTTACAAACGCTTTCGCCTTTTGGCATGGGCAACCCGGAGCCAACATTTATGTCAAAAGAAGTTGTCATAGAGGATTTGAGGACGGTGGGAGCGGAAAATAAGCATTTAAAATTTAGACTCTCGTGTCATGCTGAACTTGTTTCAGCATCTCAAAAAGGAGCGAGATCCCGAAACAAGTTCGGGATGACAAATAGTAAATTCGGGATGACAAATAATCAGGTTTGGGATGACAAGATAGGAATTGGAGGAATCGGGTTTGGGATGGGCGACAGAGTCGGAGATATTAATATTGGAGATAAGGTCGATATCGTCTATACAATAGATCGGGATACATGGAATGGAAATAATAAACTGCAATTAAAGATTAAGGATATAAGCGGTAACTAACCATCACTTCCTGTAGTCTCTCGCATGTCTCTTCTGATATTTTGTATTATGCGTTGTTGTTGTTTGGCAAAATCTATTTTAAAGAAATCGTTTGGAAATAAAAGATCCGCAACACCGGTTTCTATTACACGTTTTACTTCATATTCATCATGTGATACACCATCTCTGTATAAATATTCAACATATGTTTCATTGGTATGAAGCACCAACTCAATCCGCATACCACCGACTCTTAAAAAACACTGGAATTGGCGAAGTTGGGGCGAACTATAGGGTCCATCAGTTTCATGTGGAGTATCTGCTAATTTATTCTTGATATCTTCAAGTATACAAAGAGAGCCGGACTCTGCTATTTTGTCCTGTAAATGTCTAAGAAATAGATTTACATCGTGTTCGTTATCAACAACCACAATTAATCCCACTGCATCTTCAACTGCAATCTCTGGGTTCTCATGTCCTTTTCTTAAGAGTTTTAAAGCTTGGAGATGCGGATCTTTTTGTTCTCTTAACATGACATATGCAGGAATCTCCCTTTTGCCAACCTGAAAACTTCTGCGTTGTACAGGGGTACGTTTTATAATTTGCTTATCATTTTCTGTTTCTAAGTAGATATCTTCTCCATTCTTGGCGACTTTTACAGAGACACATGACATGTCATCTATGTTATGAACGCTTAATAAAGTTGATCCGCGGGTTTCTGCTTTTTTCCCGCTACTCCATACATACGTATTTAGGGTTTCAAGAAAGCCGTTAAATTTATCCGAACTTCGTGTTTCTCGTTTTCTTTGGTCAATTGAGGCAAAAAGTTTCATTAGATATAGTTTCCTTGCAGCTTCAAATCTGGCTTTTGGAGACCATGTTGTGTCAAAAACTATTAGCAATAGATCAACAGGATTATCGATTGCTTTTACCTCATTTGCCATTTCTAGTCTGTTTCTGACAGAACGTAAAACACCGGATCTTTCTGCGAGAGAACTTATCACCCCGTCTGCCATATCCGCAAAAGATTTTATTTTTGTTTCAATCTCCCGTTCTGTTCCTTCAATTCCGTAAGTTTTTCCTAAACGGACATGAGCTATTCTAGACGCTTCATTCCGTTTATTTTCTTGAGTAATTAATGCAGGAATTTCATAAGCGCTTTTTACGCCCAGGAGCGCATACGCCTGACCCATAAAAGCCCTAAATTCGGTTTTGCTTTGTTGATTAAAAGTTTTTAGCCATTGCGTTTTTTGACTTGGGTCGTCATCGATAAGAGCCATTTGTCTTATGGAAAAAATCCCGTCTTGATGAAGGGCATGAAAATTCCTGGTTGGATTTGTTTCTATAATTGATCTCATATAACAATAAAAAATCTCCCTTGATTATTATTTCTTTTTTGGGAGATTTTGTCTTTACCTTATATCAGAACACCCCCTCTTACATAAAGAGGAAGATATTCTTATAAATAAATTTTGCAAAAGATAAATCCATAAGCAACAGCCATATTTTATATCTTATAAGCCTTTCTTGTCAAGCGGGTTTGGCGGATTATTACACGACAATCGTTTTGGGGTCTCTTATGTTGTCAAGTAATTATCTAGTCCTATTTCTTCTCCTGCCTTCTTCATTTTTCTAAGTGCCCTGGCTTTTATAGTGGATATTCCTTGTTTTGTTCTTTTTATTTCTTCTCCTATTTTTATTGTACTTTCTTCACCTACGAATATTTTATAAATAACAGTTTTTTCTATGGGTGTTAATGTTCCTGCCGCTTTGACCAAATCTTCTATTAAGAGATTATTAATAACTGTCTGTTCCGTATTGGACGTGTGGTCTACGAGTTGTTCCTGTACGGTAGGTTCGTTATCCAAGCTTGCTGGTTTTGTTATAAGAGGCAAAACGTCTTCCATTCTTAATCCTTCTCCGACAAATATTCTTTCAATGTTTGCCATATAAAGTACTTTTAACAGATTAAATACAGTTTCGGTGTTGTTGCTAAGTTTAAGTTATTGTTGGGTTGTAATCTGTTTCTGTTAATTATTAAAATGTATTTTAATGCCGATAGAGCTTCTTGTCAAGCGGAGCTATTTTGTTTAAAATAGAAACACCTAATTATTATGGATAACAAACAAGAAAGAACTCTTGCGAAAGACGCGCCTTCTTTAACCAATAAAGAAATTTTATTAAAAGGCTGGGTTAAGACGCGGCGGGATCATGGAAAGCTGATCTTTTTGGATTTGTGGGATAGGTCAGGGCTTATCCAGATGGTAGTCAATGCCAAAGTTTCCCTCGAAGCCTACGAAACCGCAAGGCAGTTGAGACCGGAGTTTGTAATAGAGGTTTTGGGAAAGGTTAACAAAAGACCAGAAAACGCTGTTAATAAAAATTTACCAACTGGGGAAGTAGAAGTGGAGGTTTTAAAGATTAATGTATTGGCAAAAGCGCAAACCCTGCCTTTTGACATGGGGCAGGAAACTTTAGATCTCGAACTCCCGACTCTTCTGGATTACCGTTCTTTGACCTTAAGACATCCCAAGATTAAAGAAATATTTAGAGTACAGGAAGTAATTATTGATGCTTTTAGAGATGCTTTAAGAGAAAAAGATTTTACCGAGTTTCAAGCTCCGGTGATTATTCCTCAAACAGCCGAAGGCGGAGCTGAAATTTTTGCAGTCAACTATTTTGGACAAAAAGCCTATCTTGCGCAAAGTCCTCAATTCTATAAACAAATTATGGTTGGTGTATACGAGCGGGTTTTTACCGTTAATAAAACCTTGAGAGCAGAGCCTTCAGTTACGACCCGTCATTTAACAGAGGTAACTACATTAGATGCCGAGATGGGTTTTATTGATTCCTGGGAGGAA
The DNA here is from genome assembly GCA_021852095.1 of bacterium. Taxonomy (GTDB): domain Bacteria; phylum Patescibacteriota; class Microgenomatia; order Levybacterales; family UBA12049; genus JAMCTM01. The sequence continues at coordinate 8,443 of JAJZOC010000003.1, forward strand.
ATTATGGACATGGTAGAATATACGATTCAATATGTTTTTGAAAGAGTAAGAAAAGATGCTTGGCAATCTTTAGAGTCGCATGAGGCGTCTTTGCCAAAGATTTCTAAAAGAATTCCAAGAGTTAAATTGCGAGATGCCCAGGAAATTATTTTTAAAAGAACAGGCGTTGATCACAGAAAAGAACCCGATCTTATGCCGGAAGATGAGCGGGAAATTACCCGATGGGCAAAGGATGAACACGATAGCGAACTTGTTTTTGTTACCCATTACCCGGTTAGCAAAAGACCATTTTATACTTACGAGGATCCGAAGGATCCGGGATATACTTTAAGTTTTGATTTAATTGGCAGGGGAACAGAGTGGTTAACCGGCGGCCAAAGAATCAATGATTTTGAGACTTTAATAGAAAAAGCTAAAGAACGGGGCGTAGATCTAAAAAAGAGCGAACTGTATTTACAGGCTTTCCGTTTTGGACTGCCTCCCGAAGGCGGATTTTCCTTTGGTTCGGAAAGAATTACTATGCATATTTTGGGTTTATCTAATGTTCGCGAGGCATCGCTTTTTCCGCGGGATATGGAAAGAATAGATACAAGATTTTCGTTTTTAGATGAAGAAAAAAAACCGGAAAACAAAAAATAAAATAATTTCTCCTCTCTTTTTAATCTTTTTAGTTTTGTTTTTTATTCTTTGCGATGTTTTGTCGGTATCAAAAATAATTGATCAAAAGATAAAACAGGAGTTATCCCTTTCGAATCCTTTTCCAAACTTTGTTGTTTCCGATTATCCGCTTATTTCGAACTCTTCTTTTAAAAACCTGTCCGTTTCGGCAAGGGCGGTTGTTGTCTTGGACGATTCAAGCGGTACAGTTTTATATTCTAAAAATGATAATCTTCGTTTTGCCCCTGCTTCTACAACAAAAATAGCAACAGCTCTCGTATCTCTTAATTATTATAAACCAAATGATATTCTTGATGTAAAAAGAGCCTATGTAGAGGGGTCTAAAGTAGGCTTTGTGCTTGGCGAGAAGGTAACATTTAGAGATATGCTTTATGGAATGCTTCTTCCGTCCGGAAACGACGCCGCAGATGCGATGGCGGATAACTATAAAGGGTCAGAATCAAGATTTGTTAAGGCAATGAATTTAAAAGTTTCCAAGCTTCATTTGTATAATACTCATTTTTCCGACCCCGCGGGTCTTGATGACGACGGAGATTATACAACAGCTCTCGATTTAGCCAGACTTGCCTCTTTTGCTATGAAAAATAAAACATTTGCTAAGGTTGTAGACACAAAATATGCTTTAATATCGGACATATCCGGTACATATATTTATCCGATTGAGAATCTTAATAAACTTTTGGGAACAGACGGAGTATATGGTGTAAAAACCGGTACAACAGAAGAAGCAAAGCAGGTTTTGGTTTTAGCAAAAGACTATAACGGACATAGAGTTATAATAGTGATTATGGGAAGTAAAGATAGATTTAAGGATGCTGGCAACATACTCTCCCATCTTGACGGGAACATTACTTATTTATCCATTCGTCCTTGACCGCTGATACGTATGCGAAAAAGCCGTTATCTCCCTTAAAAACAATGATCGGCATAAGATAATCCTGGGTGGTATCCGACATATAATATGCCAGAAAAATATTTTTTATAGATACCGCAGTACCTTTTCCATAGTAAGATGCTATATAACCTCTTCCCTGTTTTAAATCCGAAAAGGCCGCCGCCGCACTCGCTATCGGGTATGTGGCAGACATGTTTTGGTTTATTTCCTGATGGAAAAAATGCGCCTCTACTACTTGAGGTTGATTGTCTCCGGAACCTACCAAATCATTCATGGTTGAATACGGCGGATGAGGATAGTAGATTGGGAGAGAATTTACATCTTTCTGGAAAAAATCAACCCGTATTATCTGCGCTTCTGAAAGGCTCGAAGCAGGTTTTAAACCAAAATTTGTAATAGAAAATAAAAATGTTTGCGTTTTGTTCATATCTATATCGGATGGAAATAAGGAAAGGCTTTGTAAAAAATTTTGAGACGTTATAACCGCGTCGTTTTCGTTTCCAAGATTCTGGGCAGAAAAAACCGCACTGCCGGAGGATAGGAAATCGGACAATAATGTAAAGTTATGGGTTATTATATTAATGGTTATATTTTTATAAGGAGGAGTGGGGCTAGACCAACGGTAGAGGGTATCGGACAGCGCTATGGGGTTTTGCGTAAAACCTGCTTGTGAAACCATTGCTGTTGTATTTTGTAAAGAAGAAAGGCTAGATTTCGCAGGAGTCATTTTAAAAACAGTGGCTCTGTCGGGAAAGACCGGCAGAGTGCCCGATAGGGTGTTTATGGTATATGTCAGCGTTTTATAGGCGGCGTTTTTTCCAAAATTAATAGGCGGTAGTTTTCCAAACGAAACAGTTGGAGGTTGAGGAGGCGTTGGAAAGAAATGTTCTTTTAAAGATATGCCTATGTTAATTAATATTAATAGCAGAATTATCGAAACTATTAAGATGGAACCCCACTTAAGAATTGTTTTTGTTTCATCCGTTGCCTTGTGCAGAGTCAGCATATCAGTCATACCTAATCGAAAAAGTAGAGCGAAATAAAGACTAGCTTTTTCTTTGCGAATCGTCCTGATGATCTTTCTCTCTTACTTCCCGAAACAGTTTTCTTTCTTATTCCCGCATTATTGTAGCAAATTCATTGTCGGAATGGAAATAGGTAATCTTATCTAAGTTTTTAAAAGTTTGCCCTGTTTTTAATGACATCCTCTCCGCCTCAAGCGGCGGGGATTAGCTAGTTCAAAATCCTTTAATTGTGCAGTCTGGTAATACGCGAATCGTCCATATTAATTAACATAAGTCATCAATTAAACATGGCGGTTCGCGTCTGTTTTTAAAATACCTGTTGTCTCTTAGTCTCTTTTTCGATTAGGTAGAACCCTAATTTCAGTCTATTTATTGATTAAGTAAGATTTATTATTGCTTATACTTTTTGAAGATGATACACTCGTAACATGAAGATCTATCTTATTAGACATG
>JAJZOC010000006.1 GCA_021852095.1 bacterium
CATTTAATCTCGGAAAGCTTAGCTATAGCATTGGCATAAGAAATCTTAAGCGCCAGAAAAGAGTTTGCCGCATATTTAATAAGCTCTGCTGTTTGGAAATTAGTCAGAACAAAAGGAGCATTGATAGGCTTATGAAGACTGATTAAAAGATCTGTTGCTTTTTTACTTTCCGTACCGATAACTATTCTGTCCGGATGAAGCGTGTCTGATATTGCCTGCCCTTCTCTTAAAAATTCGGGAACAGAAGCATAATCAAATTCTGCTTTGTCGGGTTTCACGCTCTCTATAATTTTTCTAACCTTTTTATTGGTTCCCGCGGGAACGGTGCTTTTTGTCGCCACAACCGTATAGCCCTCCAGATTTTTCCCTATTTTCTCGGCAACCTCCAAAACCGATGACAAATCCGCGTCGCCCGTTTTTGAAGACGGAGTACCTACTGCTATAAATACCACATCCGACTTCTGCACTGCCGGGGAATAATCAAGAGTAAACAAAAGCCTTCCTGCTTTCACATTTTTCTTGACCATCTCCGCAAGACCCGGTTCGTAAATTGGCACTATCCCTTTTTTAAGATTTTCTATTTTCTCTTTTGTGTGACCGATAACCCAAACTTTATTCCCTAAATCCGCAAATATCGAGGCGCTGACCAAACCCACATATCCATGCCCAACAAAACTAATTGTCATAATTTTTTTATTGTATCATAATTTGTCTTTTAATTTCTTCCAATCCCTCTTTAAATCCCTTCATTTTAATCCCCAACTCCAATATCTTTTTATTGTTCATGGAAAGGTTATGGGGGCGGGGAGCACGAGTTTTAAAATATTCTTCAAGGGTTATTTTTGTGATTAACGATTTATCGAGATTAAATGCTTCGGCGATGGAAACTGCCGCGTCGTACGGCGTAATAAATTGACTGCCGGTTAAATGATATATACCCGCCGCGTTATTTTTTATAAGAGTATCAAGCCCAAGTGCTATATCATCCACAAATGTCGGAGTCATGATGTGATCTGTAATCCCCTTGACTGACTGACCCAACTTCAGTCTTTCAAGAATTGCCCGCACAAAATCATTTCGTTTGAAATCCGATCTGTAGGGGTAGGCTATTCTCGCGATTACATAAGAAACGCCTGACGACTGCACAATTTTTTCGCCTTCGTATTTTGTTTTTCCATACCAGTTAACAGGATTTGCCAAATCATTTTCTTTATAACCCTCTTCGTAAACATTTTTTCCGTCAAAAACAAAATCGGTGGAAATATAAATCAGTTTTTTATTTGCTCGAAAACAAGCATCTGCAATATTTTTCGTTCCCAGAACGTTTATAGCCCACGCGGTTTTAGAATTTCTAAACTCTTCCTGCAAATCTTCCGCTCTATCCTTTTCACAACCATCAACATCTGTTTTTGCCGCAAGATGAAGAACAATTGAAGCATCCGACTGCGCAATTCCCCGAGTAATTGCGTCTCTGTCTGTTATGTCTATATTTGAAATCTCGAACTGATGATTTTTAAGAAGTTCAATAATTCTTGAACCAACCAAGCCATTTAATCCCGTACCAAATATTTTCATATCTTCCCATATTGTTCTTTATAATATGTTTGGTATTCTCCGCTTTTAACATCCCTCCACCATTTTTCATTTTCTTTATACCACTGCACTGTTTTTTCTAGCCATTCATCAAAACTATACTCCGGTTCCCATCCCAACTCGTTTTTGATCTTCGACCAATCAACAGCATAACGCCTGTCATGCCCAGGCCTGTCTTTAACATGCTCTATAAAATCTTCATTCTTTCCCATTATCTTTAGTATCTTTTTAATAACCTCTATGTTTGAAACAGCATTTGTCATTCCGCCGACAAGATAAGTTTCTCCTATTCTGCCTTTTTGCAAAACAAGATCTATAGCCCTACAGTGATCCATTACATAAAGCCAATCACGAACGTATAAACCATCGCCATAAACAGGAACTTTTTTTCCTTCCAAAATATTGGTTATTGCCAAAGGAATAAACTTTTCGGGAAACATATATGGACCAAAATTATTGGAACAATTAGTAATTGTAATCGGCAATCCGTAAGTATGAAAATAGGCGTTAACTAAGTGATCCGACCCTGCTTTACTGGCAGAATATGGACTTCTGGGATTATATTGTGTTCGTTCATTAAATTTACTCTTATCATTGAAGTTAAGGCTTCCAAATACCTCATCTGTTGAAACATGATGAAACCTCCCAACATTATTCCGCAAAGCAGCAGCCAGAAGGACTTGGGTTCCAAGAACATTGGTAACTACAAAATCTGAAGGCTTAATTATCGAACGATCCACATGACTTTCAGCCGCAAAGTGAACTACAGTATCAATTCCCCGCATCACTTTGTCAACTGCTTGTTCATTACAAATATCCCCTTTTATAAATGTGTAGTTGGGGTTTTCTTCAAGAGATTTAAGGTTCTCAAGGTTTCCGGCGTAGGTTAATTTATCAAAATTAATAATAAAATCTTTCGGATGATTTTTTGTCCAATAAAGAATAAAATTAGAGCCAATAAACCCGGCTCCGCCTGTTATTAAAAGCTTCATTTGGTGTCTTTCTTGGTTTTATCTGCCCAAAACTTACCTGCTTGATATAGGCTTTCAAAAGTACCCGCGTCACTCCAGAAACCGTCAAGTTCTGCCCAGCGCAAACTATTATTTTTAATATATTTATTATTAACATCCGTTATCTCAAGCTCTCCTCTGGCAGACGGGTTGATTCCTTTTATGCAATCAAATACAGAAGCATCGTATAAATATAAACCTGTAACAGCCATATCGCTTTGCGGATTTGCCGGTTTTTCATCTATGCGAATTATTTTTGTTTTATCTTCTTCGTCAAAAACCGCAATGCCAAATCTTTTCGGATCTTCTACTCTCTTTAAAAAGACCATTGCTCCTTCTTTAAAATCGCTGACAGCTTCTTTTATATCCGCATCTGTCGTATTATCACCTAAGATTACAGCAACCGACTCACCATCCGCAAAACTCTCTGCCAAACTCAATGCGTCCGCAATTCCGCCGTCGGGTTTTTCCTGATAAGCATACTCTAAATGTCTTAAGCCAAACTCTTTTCCGTTTTTCAAAACGCCTAAAAAGTGTCCCACATGAGGGCCGCTTGTTACAATCAGAATTTCCGTTATACCCGCCTTAACCAATGTTTTTATCGGGTAATAAATCATAGGCTGATCATAAACAGGCAGTAAATGTTTATTTGTTACATAGGTAAGCGGATATAATCTTGTGCCCAAGCCCCCTGCTAAAATTACACCTTTCATATACTTTTTAATAAAAATAGAATAATGGCCATGCCGAATGCTCCAATAAGAATATATTCTACCACAATCTTGAAACATATGTCATGATGCAGTAAATGGTGCAGTATTCCCCACGCGACATAAATAAACGACACCAGAACAACAATAAGCGCCTGTAATCTTACATTGCCGGAAAAATGTGCTATTGCCAAAATCCCCGCAAGTAATATAAAAAAAACAGAGAAGTAATAAATAGCATCTGATTGGCTTAAATATTTTTTAATCATTTTTCTATAGTATTACCGCATGACTTATAATAATAACCGCAAGTATTAAGACTCCAAAAAAAAGCATATGATCTATATTATGCCCTACAAAGCGCATGATCTTACCGCGCCTTATTATAATTAAATCTAAGAAAAGGGTAACAATAAATACACCCAAAATCAACAAAATCATACCTTCTGTCAAAAGACTTACATTAAAAAACGGATCAGAAAAAATTTCTGTCTGGCTTGTTACCGGCTGTGGTAACTGATTATTAGTCTGGGAAGCAAAACCGCCAAGCTGTCTACTCCCAAACATTTCAACTACCAAAATCGTCTGCTCTCCCTGCATAGTGCCGCTTTCAACAGCAAACCCGACATCCTGATAGTTCTTAGACAGCATATTAGCTCGATGTTCCGGACTTGCCATCCACGCGTTAACTACGTCTTTGGAACTGGTAAAACCGCGTGCCAGATTTTCTCCTGCATATGTATAATCATAACCGGCCGCTTTTATAAAATCCCAAGGCGTAGTTCCGTTGGGGCTATTATGCGCCCAATAGTCTTTTGCAAACATGTCTTTTGCTTTAGCGATGGCCGCTGTTTGAAGTTTTTGGCTAATCCTAAGAGGAGAAACACCATTTTCCAAACGGTCTTTGTTGGTCAAAAGTAAAAGCTCTCTTGTTGATATATCTATAGAATCGCCTAGAACCTGGGGAGCCCGCAAATGCACTATATTTATTAAGAAAGATCCCAAGAAAAGAACCGTAACTAAAACCAAGAGGCTTTGGTTGTGCAATATCTTTGCCCTATGATTATTCGATCTTTGAGGAATAAAAAGATGATTTAAAATACCCTTCATAAGATAAGTATATCACTTACTGAATTTTCGACCGTTTACAGGAATATCTAAAGCAAAAGCCAAGGCATTGGCGATAGACAATCCAACCCTAATACCTGTAAAAGAACCCTGCCCAATATTTACTTCTATTCCGGTCAAATCCTGAAGTTTAAGCTTGTGATTTTTTAACATCCGATCAATCATCGGCAACACAATTTGAGCTTTTTCTTTCCCAATCTTTTGAGTAATTTTATACACCTTACCATCAATCCTTACCCCAACTATAATTTTTTCATTACTCGCAGTGTCAATTAATAAAGTTTTCATAAATTGTCATGCCAAATTCACCAAGTGTCATCCTGAACTTTCTCCGTGTCATCCTGAACTTTCTCCGTGTCATCCTGAACTTGTTTCAGGATCTACGAGATGCCGAAGGACGAGTTCGGCATGACAAAAACACAAGTTCAGAATGACAAGGAAACGATGCCTTCCCTAACAATCCTCCAGGGTGTTTTTGTACAGTCAAGAACCGTTGATGCCTGTTTTACAGCACATTCACCAAACACAACATAATCTGCTAATTTTATAAGTTCGGGATCCAAATCTTCAAATCTATATGGCGTTTTTTCTCCATGAAAATTCGCGGATGGACCCAAAATCGGCACCCCTACTCCTCTTATGATAGATAAAATAATTTCATTATCCGGCATCCTTACGCCCAATGTATCTTTGCCTCCCCTAACAACATCGGGAACTTTTTCTTTTCTGCAAGGCAGAATAATTGTCAGTGCCCCGGGCCAATATTTTTTCATAAGATTTAAAACATCGGAATTTACTGGCATCAAATATTGTTTTGCCATTTCTATTGAATCTGTCAGAGCAGAAAATGCTTGGTCTTTTGGCCTTCTGCGGATTTTAAATAATCGTCTTACCGCTTGTTCATCATCCATCCGACACCCGATTCCAAAAGCAGTATCTGTTGGAAAAATTACTATTCCGCCACTCTTTAAAATATCAATTGCTTTTTGAATTTGTTTTTCCATATCATTAACTAGGAAATTTCTAATTCTTAATTTCTAATCAATTTCAAATGATTTAATCTTGCCTGTCGGCAGACAGGTTTTTAAAAATTTAAACATTTAGTAATTAAAAATTGATTTAAAATTGTAAATTTAAAATTTAAAATTACTTATTGTTATTCTTCTCTTATTCTCTCCCAAATACTCAAACTTTATATCAATTCTATTCTTAGGCAATAAGCCTTCCATCCTCTCCGCCCATTCAATAATGACAATGTTGTTTTTATTATTTATGATTTCTTCCATTCCCAATTCTTGTATTTCTTTTTTGCTGTTTACTCTATACAAATCTATGTGATAAAAAATTTTTGCTTGCCCCGCGTAGTTCTGCATTGCAGAACGAAATGGGGATTTTTGATTTTGCAGTTCGTATGAACGAACGATCACGAACGTTGGCGATATGATTCTTCTCTTAATTCCCAATCCCTTTGCCGCTCCCTGAACAAAAGTGGTTTTCCCGCCCCCTAATTCTCCATGCAAGGCAACTACCAACGCCTGATTAAGATTCAGCCTTTTAACACTTTTAATAAAATCTTCCCCCAACTTTTGCGTTTCTTCAAAATTATTTGTTATAAAAACGTTGTTATTTTTCATCTTTCATTTCTCAATTTCCGGAAGGTCAGTATACCACAGGCACAGAGCAAAAATAAACCAAATACTATAAAAATCTTAGGAAAAAGATTACTATCTTTAACTAATATTTTATTAGATTTTATTTTAGTTGGGCTGGGAGTTTGGGACAAAACAGAACTTTGCGTTCCCAATACATCGGCTTGTTGCGAGGCTATATCTTGGTTATCTAAATTATCTCCTGCACCGGATGGCGAAAGAAATTGATCGCTGGCAATTTCTATAGATGTAGGGGATGTAACGGTTTGCGGATTTGAATTTGTAACTTGGGCATCTGTTATTTTAGGACTTGCGGTTGGTTTTGGCGTTGAGGTCGGAGTGGGAATTTTTGTAGAGATTGATGTGGGTGTTGGAGTTTGGGTCGGCGCTTCGGATGGTCCGCTGTTAGACGATCCTTTTGTTGCTTGTGCCAAAACTACCCAATTATCCGAAGCGTCCGGGCTTCTGCCGGTGGTAATGTTTTCTTTTTGATCAAGAGAATATAAGTAATTATCGATCTGATTGCCGCTGTTATCCGTAAGGGTTATTGATTCCGGCTTGGACTCACTCGCCGTATTATTAAGCCACCCGTCTCCCTGATATTCATAAACAGCAAATCCGCCGGCGGCAATGGAATTTAAAGAATCAAGATTCTTTCTTGATCCGCTTTTGTCGCTTAAAACCCAACCTTTTAAATCCACATCCGACCCGGTTGGATTATATAATTCAACCCATTCACCTTGACCCGATGACGGATTTGCCAAAAATTCATTGATAACTACATTGGATGAAGCAAAAACAAACCCAGGAGAAAAATTAAACAATACCAAGATAAAAAAAATAAAAATAAATTCTCTAAGAAATATTTTCATCAAGCCAGGTTAAAAAGATAAACTCTTTATTAGTTAATAGAAATAGTATCTGCCTCAAAAATACTTGATGTTGAATAATGATCCGCAAAAGGAATATCATGACCTCCTTCTATAAATGGATCATCCATTATATAATTTCCGTTAGATCCGCTCTTCAAAACGACAAAGTGAGTCCCGCCATACGCATAGATTCCCACAATCACAGGACCATTTTGTAAAGCACTGTCCAGAGCCGCCCCGTTCCTCTGAACAGAAATACCCTTCACGTTGATTGTAAATCTAAGCATGGCTGTACCGACAGAGAAATTATCAGAAGAACTTTGAGCTATATCAGAAGGTAAAATCTCTCTATGTCCCATGTGACTCAAAACCATCGCTATAGAGGTTATAAGACATCCGTATCCTGCCATCGTATAGCCATCTTGACCATTAATCAGCATAGAACCCCATTGGGAATCTCGTTGATTATAATAACAACCCCAACTATCACAGCTTGTTTGATTAGATAATATTGATGCTCCTCCCTGTGCGGTTACGAATCTGGAAAAACTAGCTAATTGGGCTCTTGCTTGGGCTAACAGAGACTGGTAATTCGCTTCGCTTCCTTGAGTTTGAGTTAGCAAATCTCTTTTGGACTGTTGTTCCTGAGCAAGCTGTTTGGTATATGATTCAAGCTGTGTTTTAAGAGATTCCACCTGCTTTTTTTTATCTTCAAAAATCTGCTTCTGGTTAGCATAATCATCTTTTGCCTGTTGTGTGTCGTAGATAAGTTTTTTGTCGTGGGCTTGGGCAATCTGCAGATAGCTTAAGCGGGAAAGAAAATCCGAGGCGGTACTTGAAGCGGCAAGTATTTGGATTGGCTGGATTGTGGCGACCTCGTAAGTTGCCACAATTCTGTCTATAAGAACCTTTGTTAAATTATTTAAATACCCGTTAAGCCCGTTTATCTTTTTAGAAGTAGTATTAATATCGGCTATCAATGCCGTTATTTGTTGTCTGGTTGCCTCTATTCTAAGCCTTGTCAAACTAATCTGACTATTCATAACTTGAATCTGGGAAGAAAGAGTATTTTCTTGTCCGTGCAAATCGTTTATCTTATTTGTCAAAAAATTAGGACAATCAGCAACGCTTATATGATTATCTGCACAAACTTGAATACTGCTCATCTGGGAAGAGGCGGAAGGAGTAGAGGTCTGATCTGGTGGTGTCTGCGCAAATACAAAACCCCCGGCAGACAAAAATATAAGGCAAAATATAAAAAATGATAAAATAACTAATTTTTTCATAGCAGTTTTTTGTAAGAAAAAATAAATTCAATTATTTCAAATAACGAAGAACGGCAATAAAGCTTGCAAAAACTCCCAGCAAAATAGCCAATACAAGCTCTGCGCCAAGAACCTCCAATAGAAATATGTATGAAACAGGCAGAATCGGAATACCTTTAAGAAACGACTCTAAAAACGGAGTTTCGTACAAAAGTATTGCCGAAGAAATAATCCAGGCAAAAAAAGCGCCAATAACGCCATAAAGTATGCCTTCGAATATAAACGGCCATCTTATATACCACCCGCTTGCGCCCAAAAGTCTAACTATTTCAATCTCGTCTTTTTTTTGAGAAATTCTAATACCTATTATGGTTATCATAATAAAAACTGAAACGATAGACAAAACTACAACAAGGGCTATGCCGATTTTTCTAAGGGAATTTGTCCAAGAAGTAAGGGAAGAAACAACATCCTTCTGAAAAATTACCTCCTGCACAAACGATGATTGCTTTATCATACTGTAAACACTTGCTAAATCCTCTATTTTATAGGTAGAAATCTCCAGTGAAGCAGGCAGAATATCAGCGGTGACCAGATCCAAAAGCAAGGGATCGTTTTTATTCTGCTGTCTGTATATTTTAAGAGCTTCATTTTTAGAAACAAAATGCATTTTCGAAACCTTCCCGCTAGCTCTAAGCTGATCTTCCAGGGCTCTTATATTTTCCTGCTTAGCGGTGTCTTTAAAAAAGGCAGTTACTTGGGGTTTGGACTCAAAATAAGAAATAACCCTTGATGAACCCAATATTAAAAATGTAAAAAGGGATATCGCAACAAAAGTAACAGTCATTATAAGAATAGCCGCGAAAGCCTGATAAGGAGAACGCCTAATATGCCGCAATGTTGTATTAAGAAATCTCATACTTGCCTTTCTTTTGATCCTTTATAATCTTTCCTTTTTCTAAAGAAATCACCCGTTTGGCAAATTTATTAACCATTACGTCATTGTGAGTAGCCATAATAACCGTTGTTCCCTTTTTATTTATATCCATAAGAAGATCTAAAATCTCTTCTCCTGTTTTAGGATCTAGATTACCCGTTGGTTCATCCGCAAGCAGTATTTCAGGAGAAAGGACTAATGCCCGGGCTATCGCGGCTCGTTGTAATTCCCCTCCTGAAAGCTGAATAGGAAATTTGTCCCTATGTTCGGATAATCCCAACTCTTGCATAATTTCTTCTGTCCTCTTATGAGCATCCCTATCTTTAAACCCTGATACCTCAAGGGGCAAAACTATATTTTCAAATATTGTCCGATCCGATAATAACTTGAGATTTTGAAACACCACTCCGACTTTTCGTCTCAAGTGCGGAATTTTATAATTAGGAAGATTACCAAGATCAAAATCTCCAACTATTATACTGCCCTCAGACGGAAAAAATTCTCTTATAAGAAGACGGAAAAGCGTTGTTTTTCCTGATCCAGTCCGTCCTACAAAAAAAACAAATTCTCCCCGATCGATACTAAGAGTTACCTCGGAAAGCGCAATTCCGCCGTTACCAAATTTTTTTGACACCTTGTCTAATTTTATCATTTAAACATTTAAAGATGCAGCAAGCTACATCTGCCACAGTTAGCTTAATTTAGAATTTCTACACGACCAACATCCATAAGCCATCCCGCGTGTTGTGCTTTTTGAGTTTGTCCCCAAACTTTGATTTTCTTACCTACAAATTGCGACATGTCAACTATAGAAGAGGTAAGATAAACATTTTGGCTATTTCCGCCTGGCCTGACTAAATGATATTCTCCTTCTCCGTCTATACCTCCATTCTTCAAAACGCCTTCTGCCGTGTCGTTAAATGTTTTTAAGTCGTTCGAACCAACTATCTTATTATTATTTGTTAGATTTATTCCTTTCATGCTAATACCGCCGGGGACAATGTTATGTTTAGACAAAAAATATCCTGTCCCAATACCTAAACCTATAACAATGATTAAAAAAGCAATAAGTCCTAATGAGAGAAGAGGACTATTATTTTTCTGATTAAAGTCGTGAATAAGCGGCTCGTCCTGTTCTTGCTGTTTGTTATCCATCATAAATCACCTCCACTCCGTTACAACAAAAGAGTTTCAAGGTTGTAAACCTCACCTTTCCAGTAAAGCACAAATTTGATCTTTTTACAACCCCGAAATAATTGTAAATTTTTACAGTTTTCGTAATTCTTCATCTACAAACCCGTCTAAATCTCCATCCAACACTGCCTCTGTATTGCTTGTTTCAAATCCTGTCCGCAGATCTTTTACCATTTTATATGGGTGCAGGACATAAGAACGAATTTGATTGCCCCATCCGGGAGCTTTGTACTCTCCTTTTAACCTTTTTTCTTCCTTTTTGTTTTCCTCTTCTTTTAACAGCCAAAGTTGTGCCCGAAGAAGTCTTAGGGCGTATTCTCTGTTTTGCCCTTGATAACGTTCTGACTGCGCAGTTACGGTAATCCCCGTTGGGATATGTTTTAATCTGACTGCTGTTGAAACCTTATTAACATTTTGTCCGCCATGTCCTCCGGATCTATAAAAATCCCACTCTAAATCCTCGTCTCTTATTTCTATATTATTGTCTTCTTCAATCCTAGGCATAACCTCAACCAAGGCAAAAGAGGTTTGACGCAAATTATCCGCGTTAAAAGGAGACTGCCTAACCAACCTATGAACGCCTGATTCTCCCTTGAGATAGCCGTAGGCATAATCTCCCTCAACCTCAAGAGTTATAGATTTTATCCCTGCCTCTTCTCCGAATGTTTCCTCTATTATTTCGTACTGCCAATCTTTACGTTCAAAAAATCTGGTGTACATTCGCTTAAGCATAGACGCCCAATCCATTGCTTCAACTCCTCCTTGTCCGGAATGGATAGAAAGCATTGCCGAACCTTTGTCGTATGGTCCTGACAAATAAAGCAAAATTTCCAATTTGTCCAAAAGAGCCTGCGCCGCTCTGAAGTCTTGAACCGAAATTAAACTTTGAAGTTTTTCCGCTTCATTCACTTCTTTTTGAAGAACGGACAATTCTTTCATTTTTAAAGAGGCATTTTTGTGATCCTTCCAAAAATCGGGGCGCGAACTTGCCGCTTCGATTTCGCGAATTTCTTTTCTCTTCCCTTCAATATCAACTTTTTCCAAAAGATTCGAAACCCTCTCTTTTAATTCATCCATATCTTCACAATTTTAACACATCGAA
>JAJZOC010000035.1 GCA_021852095.1 bacterium
AATCAAGGCCGAACTTAATATAAATGTTTACATTAAATCTCAAAGCGGAAATATTTACCGCCTTAGTAGTTGTTATAATGGTCCTTGCGATGATTACACTGGGCTTTCTTATATTGTTTTACCCTGAAATATGACAACAATTCATCTGGTTTTATCAATAGCTATCTTTTTCTTAAGATAAAAATGCGATAGCGCTATTGGAGCTATGAATAACTCTATTAATTGGTTAGAAATTATATTAAGTTCGGCCTTGATTTCAGGAATTATTGCCGCAATAGTAAATCAATTTTTTTACTGGTTGAATGGAGAAAGACAGGATGAGAAACAAAGATACCAAAAACTTTATGGTCCTCTTAAATTTCATTTTATGTATCTTAAATCTATAGATAAACATAGAGCAAGAATTATAGAGGCAGGAAAAGAAGGAGATAAGGATGCACAAAAAATCTTAGATCGGCAAAGAAATATAGAAGAGAGAAATCAAAATATTTCATCGCAACTAAGTGCTCAGAACAAACTCGTTACGCCATGGTGGAAAACAATAGATAAAATCTATAATCTTTTGGAGAATAATCCAGACATGATAAGAAAAGGAGATTTACAATGTATCTCTAATTTTATAGATGCATATATCTCAACCGAGTATCTAGGAAAAGACATGCAAACAAAAATGTCTGTGTATTTGTTTTTTAAACTTAATGAACAAAGAAGTTCAATGAATAAATCAGTAGAAGCTTTAAGTAAAAAAGTGCTTAATGATCATGAATGAAGAATTAAAAAAGAGTTTACGGCATATACAGGCAAATCCTACAACAGGCATTCCACACAACCAGCAGGTTATATCAACGCAGGTTGAAACAATATTTGCTATAGATGAGTTAAAAGAAGAAATAGGTAAGTTATCACAAACAATTATTTCATTGGACAAACAAAATCAGGATCTTGAAAAAACAAACATCAGGTTGCAATGGAGCATGATTGGCTTAACCATCGCAACAGTAATTTTGGCTATTCTAACATTATTCAAACACTAGAAAATCATCCTCGGGGTGTCTTACGATTACACCTGCGGAGTTAAAATTGCACTTTTTCTACCTTTCTATTTTTAGTTTTAGTCGGTAGACTAGTCTACCGACTACATTCAGAATCCTATTAAAATTCAGTTTAGATTTCTTGTCTATGGTTTCGTGCTATGTAGCATGATACTTTATAAGTCTAATAATTTAGATCATTAGATTATTTTACAACAACATCCTTCGAAATGGCTAAAATACTTGACCCCTTTGAAGTTATGTTTTCATATTCCTTTTAGGAATAACCATAAAGATGAAAGCATTTTACGATTTAGACAAAATCTAAACCTGCCGATTATGCCTACGGAGTTTTACGCAAAAATCTTCGTAAAAAATACTGGCCTGACTTATTAACTAATATTTGTTGAACTGCCCTTGTAAACCTTTGGCATAAGCCAGTCAGGCGGAGGGGTTGCGCCTCTTTTGTCGGAAACGTCTCTTGGTTTTTGCGGTTGAATACCCTGACGTAATATCCTGCTTTGTCCATCCTGTCTGTTTTGGTTTTGCTGGGTCAAGGGCGTGGGCGCAAAAAACTGACGAGGCATCGGAGCCTTATCTTGTCTTTGGTAGTCATGTCGTAAAGCCCCTTTTCTCATAAGGATACCTGCCATTTCAAATGCGTAGATGCTGGTATTCTGTTTTTGAAAATTGTTCGTGGAATATGAGATTCCAGAAAGTAAATTTTGAGCTATGTCTTGATCCAAGTTAAGATTTAAATCCATAATAAGTTTTGCGATCTGTTCGGAAACAGAAGAAAATTGGGTTGAAACAAGAGATATTTCTCCAAAACCTTGATTATCCGACTTATTATCTATATTAATTAAAGTAGCATCTTTAAGAGCTTCAGGATCAAAAAGATTATTAAGATCCGAAAGTCTTGGAGTGCCCACTACAAATATTAATTTTGGATAGCTTCCCAATCTTACATATTTTATGTCATTTTTATCGAAAGAAAGCCCTGCCTCACCTGTTTTAACAACAATATTTAAATAACCATTGTCTATTGTATAGGATACTTTATCTATTTCTCCCTCTTTATATGGAAAAGAAACCGTAAGATCCCCGCCTTCTGTTTCTATATTAGTTTTTAGTTCATCTATCCCAACCAGAGAAGAAACCTCGACCGTGGCCTGTTTAGGAGAAGCAATGCTCACTTTTTTGCCATAAGATTTAAGAGCAAGATATAAGGATAACGCGGCGGCAAGGGAATCCATATCGTAGTCTCTTCCGACTAAAATTCCTATATTGTTGTTTTTTTCTATTGCCAAACTTATTTGCTGAAAATCTATTCTATCCATAATTAGCTACCTTCTTTTTTACCCATGAGATATTAACATATCACCTATAGTAAAGTCAAGAAAAGGCGATATGACCACTCCGCATTCTCCTCCTTTTTCTGTCTTAGAAATACTTTCTTTGCCTTTTCTGACCGAAATCACATTGCTTTCTCCAATAATCTCATCATTTCTAATCAATCTAACTCTATCTCCTTTAGCGATTCTTCCGTCCTGAACGGAAATACCCATTACGAATGTTTTTTCAAAGGGAAATTTTGCCAAAACTTTAGAAACTCCCAAAATTCTCTCTTCCTCCTGCAGTCTTTTTCCTTCAACCGCATCCTTCAGTTCATCTATTAGTTCATAAATAATTGTGTAGTTTCTTATCAAAACTTTCTCATCTAATGCCAGCTTTTTTACATTTTTTCTAATTTTTGTATTAAACCCTATAATAATTGCTCCCGAAGACTTTGCCGATCCTATATCTCCTTCTGTAATCTCGCCTGTTTTCTGATCGATAACAAAAACTAAGTCGGGTAATAATCCTGTTATAGCTTCTAATGATCCCAGTGTGTCGGCACGTAAAATAACCTTTATAACTGCTGTTTCTCTTAATTTGGGGTCTAGAGATTTTTTTAAAGACACTAAAGATTGAGCGGATTTTTTAGAAGAGTCCTTTTTAAGAACAAATCCGCCTACCTGAACAACGTTTTCCATTCCCAATACTTCGACTGCTTCACCCACTCCGGCTCGATCAACATTCTCACCTCGATCATTCATTAAGGTTTTTACCTTGCCTTTTACCTCCTCTATTACAATCTCATCTCTTAATGACAGAGTGCCTGATTTAACTACGATTGTTGCAACAGGACCTTTTCTTGAATCAAGGTAGCTTTCTATAACAACCCCTTTAAATTCCTCATCCTGTTCTTCCTCCTGCGACTGACTGCGGGTGTCAAAAACCAAAATGATTAAATCCAAAAGCTCTTTAATATGAAAGTTTGTTTTGGCAGACACTTCCAATACGGGAACGTTTCCGCCCAATCCCTCCAGCAAAACCCCTTCTTTTGTAAGTTGATCTTTGACCATACGAATATTTTTATTAGGCAGATCCGATTTTGTCAAAACCGCTATGAAGGGCGTTTGCGATTCCTGCAAGATTTTTATACTCTCCTTTGTCTGTGGCATCACACCATCCACTGCCGACACAACTAAAAGTGCAACGTCACAAACCCGGGCACCTCTTGAGCGCATCGCGGAAAATGCTTCATGTCCAGGGGTATCTATAAAGGTAATAATTCTCTTAGTTCCTTCGAAAACGGTTTCAACGCTGGAGGCTCCTATTTTTTGAGTTATCCCGGCAGTTTCTTTTTTAGCAATATCTGTTTTTCTTATTGAATCAAGCAGACTGGTTTTACCGTGATCCACGTGTCCAAGAACAGTAACAACAGGAGGTACATTTATTGTTTTTGAAGCATATTTAGCCTTTAGGTTTCTCTTAACCATAACATATTATTAATTTTAAATTAAAAATTACAAATTATTTACTGTTTTTTTCTTCAGTCTCCTCTATATCCGTTTGTGTTTCTTCCTCTTCTATTTCTATCCTGTAGCCTGTCAACTTTGATGCAAGACGTACATTCTGACCTTCTTTACCGATAGCTAAAGAAAGAGAGTCTTTCGGAACAATTACTTTTGCTGTTTTATTTTTGTCATCTATTGTTATATCAACATTCTTTGCCGGAGATAATGCTTGGGCAATATAATTTTTAATATCAGTCTTCCACTCAATAATGTCTATTTTTTCAAACCCCCCCAGTTCCGAGATAATAGATTGCACCCTTACACCTTTTTGTCCGACGCAACTTCCTACAGGGTCTATACCCGGCTGATTTGAATAAACGGCAACTTTTGTTCTGTTACCTGGCTCCCTAACGATAGCTTTAATCTGAACATTTCCCTGGGAGATTTCCGGAACTTCCCGTTTAAAAAGACCCTCTACAAGTCCGTTATTAGCCCTTGAAACAATAACATCTTCTCCTTTTAACCCCTTTCTGATTTCTACTACATAAACAGCCATTCTTTGATTTAAACGATATCTCTCGTTTGGTATTTGTTCAGATAGAGGCATTATGCCTTCCGCCCGTCCTATATCGAAGATTACATTGGACCCCGCGAAGCGAAGAATCATTCCGCTTACAACCGTACCCACTTTTGTTCTGTAATCGCTTAATATTGCTTCTTTTTCTTTTTCTCTTATTTTTTGAAGAATAACCTGTTTAGCTGTTTGAGCGGCAATTCTGCCAAATCCAGGAGGGGTTACGTCTTTATTTTTATGCAATATATGGGCTTCTCCCGTATTTTTATCTAGGGTTGCCGTATATTCTTCTATCTCTATTCCAGGATGATCTTTTCTGTAAGCCGCGAGAATAGCGTTTTCCACTGCTTCTAAAACAACAGCTTGATTTATTCCTCTTTCTGTAACTACCTGGTTAAGAGCCAGGGAAAATTCACTTCTTTGTATTGCAGGCATAGTTCTAGTATATCAAATTAGCCGTGTACCTTCAAGCAGCAGTCTTACCAAATCAAAAAGTGAAGTGAACGGGTTACGTGTACCTAACCGAAAAAGAGAAGTAGATAGGTAGGGAGAAAAAAATTATCTCTTTGCGGAACAAACGCGAACCGCCATAATAGATTCTGTCATGAAAGTAATTATGGATGATTCGCGTTTAATTAATGTTACACAATTAAGAGAGTTTTTAAAAGGCTCACAAAAAGTGGTAGTTTCATTGGAGGACGCGGCACTATCTGAGAAGTACGCGTTTATCGGGAGAACAATCAAACGCTTTTCGTATCAAAACTTAGCAAGAAAAGAAAAGCATATTGTGATTTCCTATCTCCATAAGGTAACCGGTTACAAAAAAGGCAGGCTTTATCAATTTATCAAAAGAGCTGAGAGAGGAAAGTTACAAAAGGCAATATATGTCAGATCCAATCCAGTAAAGATCTATGTGACAAAAGACATTAAACTTTTAGAGACAACTGATGAGCTGCATCTGCGGTTATCAGAAGATGCTACTAAAAAGATACTAGAGAGGGAATATGAGGTATTTGGAAAGAAGGATTACCAAACCATTGCCCGTGTTTCCCATTCCCATATTACCAATCTTCGGCACTGCCCAATGTACAAATCTTCCTGGATAAATCATACTAAATCCAGACAGATTCCTATTGGTATGACTATGCCGCCCAAAAACTATGGTAAACCAGGCTCAATTAGGGTTGATTCTGTATCTCAAAAGGATGTTTATCACATTAATTCTGTTGATGAGATTACTCAATGGGAGATAGTCTTCTGTGTCCCTCAGCTCTCGGAGCGGTATATGCTGCCGGTATTGGAAGAAATCATTACTCAATATCCATTTGTGATCTTTAACTTCCATTCAGACCGGGGAAAAGAAACCATTAATTACCTTGTCGCTGATCTACTTCAAAGGTTGGTTATCAAACAAACTAAAAACAGATCCTACCATTCAGGAGATAATGCTCTTTGTGAAACTAAGAACGGATCAGTTATCAGAAAAAACATGGGCTGGGAACATATCAACCAAAGCATGTGTAACGAAATTAACAATTACTACAAAAACTTCTTTAATCTTTATCTAAATTTCCACCGTCCCTGCGGTTATCCTACCGTTGAAGTTGACACTAAAGGCAAGAAGAAAAAAGTCTATGATAATTACCAGGTACCTTATGAATTCTTAAAATCTCTACCCAACGTGGAGAAGTATTTAAAACCAGAAATAACTTTTGATAAACTTGATAAAATCGCTTACCAGATGTCAGATAATGATTTTGCTGGTATAATGAGGAAGGAAGAAAGAAAACTCTTCCAAAAAATTAGAGAAGAAGATAGAAAAGACGGTTCGCAAAGAAAAACATAACCGTAATTACACTTCACTTATTCGATTAGGTATGACTGCAGCAGTATAGTTCTTGACAATCAGAAGGGTTTATTGGATACTTAGGTTATGAATAGATTCTCTCAAACATCAATTAAGTGCCTCGTCATTATTGTAAATTGACGGGGAGGATTTATGTTGTAAGAAATCCTCCTAACACAGGAGGATTTTTTTTATGGACAAAATATGGCAAATCATGAATTAGTTCCCGATATAACAGCACATAATATGTTGCTCTATGGTACGCCTAATCCTCAGCAAAAAGAAATTATAGCTGCAAAGGATCTTAATTCTGTTCCTCCTATTTTTGATGTAATACCAAGAACAGACGGCAGGCCGTATGCAATTTTCCCTGACGATGTAATTTTTTCATCTTCGGAAGAAAATAAAAAATATATTACCGAACGAGCAGCAGTCTTAGGTCTAGTTATAGTAATGGCTATGGATTTGAAGTCTAATGGTATATTCGACATAAATTCTCCCCGCCAAACTCAACGATTAATGCAATTCGAGAGATTAATAGAAGTAGCAGATGATTTGGAAAGGGATCTTGATGGATCTTTTACCAAAGAACAAACAGAACAAGAAGAATATGTTCGGAGATTAGTACAAACGTTAAGGCATGTTGCTGCTTCTTGGTATAGAAGCGAATTTTCAACAGATTTACTTACGAAACAAGCTACTAAGGGTTCGGTTTCGGGAGGATTGCCTCAAACAGACGACGTATTAAGAGAAACAGACGCGCTATTAAGAAAAAATTCTTTTTATCTTGATGATATCTACAATGAAGTTGAGATAATTTTGCATCCTCGGCAAAAACAAATAGACCCAGAGGTAAAAAAACTTACAAGTCAATCTAAGAAAAGAGACGCAGAATTAGAATCTAAAACATCTTCTATGGCAGAAGAAGAGCGAGAGAAAATTAAAGAAGAAATATTGCAGAGAATTACCCAAAAAATCGACAAACAAACATCAGGCGATATATATGTACATAATCAATTAGATGAACCAAGCAAAAGCGCAGCTGCCTATGTCGAAGAACTTTGGAAAAGACCTTTTTAGACAAAATCAGTAGTTGAGAAAGTTGGGATTTCTTACATATTAATTATAATCAAGTATCTTTACAAACATAACGATATTTTCTATACTCTGCTGCAATGCAGAGAGAAAGAATAGAAGGAATATCAATCAGAAGCGAAGAAGATGTTGTCGGCATTCCGGGGATATCAGAACAGCAACTTGCTCTTTTTTTGATTCGTGAAAGGCCTCATTTGGAAGTAGCTTACGAGAAAGTAATATTTGAGTATGTTAAAGATGATGGAAGATTAATAGGTACAACTCCTGATTTTCGGATAACAAATACAAGAACAGGACAAGTAGTATATCTGGAGATTACAACAGCATCGCTAAATGGTAAAGATCCAAAAGAAAGGCAAAAAACAGTAATGAAATCTCATCCAGGAGTGCGCTATACGGTATTGTATAGAGAGAATCTAAGACTAATACAGGAGAAACATCAAGACTATAGATTCTTTAACGGGAAGAAAATGAGAGAAGAAGAAATTATTATATAGTTCTGGCGCGCCGCCCAATAGTATTTTCCATCCTTTATAATTGAACAAACTAGGGCATAATTAATGGTTGGGGAATATAAATTTGTTGATTATATGCGCAAGTCCATCTTCTTCAACTTTCGGAGCTACATAATCAGCAATCGCCTTTAGATCTTTTACGGCATTTCCCATAGCAATTTTAAGTCCGCATGCCATAAGAAGAGGAAAATCATTATTTCCATCACCAACACCAATAATTTCGTGCGTTCCGATATTGAGAATCTTTGCAATTTCTAATATTCCATGTTGTTTTGTAGCTTGCGCATGAGTAATAAGAATATCAGTTTTCCCTTTAGTCCAGGATGGTGCTGTGTGAACAGCAATACCTGGGATTTGAGATAATTGAGGAGTTAGTCTATGGATAAGCTGAAAGCTTATTCCTTGTGCAAATACCATGAATATTTTTTGGTTGAATTTCTTGTTTATTCTAAACAATGAGTGACCCATTTTATTGTCGCAATAAAGAAATGGAACTTCAATATTTTTTAATACTTTTCTAAGAGCATTAAGTTCACTTTCTTGGAGAATATATTCTGAAATAGTTATCTTCTTTTCTGCGTCAAATATGTATGCTCCTCCTAGTAGAATTGATGGTCCAGAAAGATGTAAATAATCGATAATACGAGAAACATTTGGGATGCATCGGGAAGTAGCAAGTCCCACGTGAAGAATTTTGCTTGCCTTATTCATTGCCGCTGTTACTTTTTCCGAAGGCATACCGTTTTCCCTATTAACTACAAGCGTTCCGTCAACATCAACAATGAGAGCTTTATATTTCATTTTCGGTAATTATATCATTAATACATTAATCCGATTCAAGCTTTTGCCATTCCTCATTTTTTCTGTTCTCTGTGGTAAACCTTTCAAAAAATAAGCGTAGAAATCGTATTTATCGGATTATACATTTTTGTGTAGGTGTATAATAGATTTAGAAAATAATAATTGTAGGTAGTTTTATTTTGCTTAGCTTCAGTTGTTTTGCTGACGGCACATATTAGATATGTCTATATATTCTGGATTATCTTCTTCCCAAGCAGAGAATTTTATAAAAGAAAATGGATATAACGAAATTCCAGATAAACATATAAGCATATTTCATAAAATAATAAAAAATCTCATTTCGTTTATATCTCTAATGCTTCTTCTTGCTTCAGGATTGTCATTTATTTTAGGAAAAACATTTGATGGTTACTTCATCGTTATCCTTTTATTCCTAAATGTTTCAATTACTCTTTGGCAAGAGAATAAAGCTGACAATGCAATTAAAAAACTGAATGAGCATTTACAGCAGAAAATTAAAGTATTTAGAGATAATAAGTGGCAATACATTGCTTCTCGCTTTCTTGCAGTAGGAGATGTAATTCAACTTACATCAGGAGAAGTTATACCAGCAGATGGTACAATTATTGAAGTAAACCATGTACAGGTTAATGAATCTGCTTTGACAGGAGAATCATTACCAAAGATTAAAAACTTACATGATTCTGTCTTTTCGGGATCATTTATTGCTACAGGTATTGCAGTAGTCGAAATCACCGCAACAGGAGTAAAGACAAGTTTTGGTAAAACAATTTTTTCAGTTGAAAGAGTAAGAAAAGAGAGTGAATTGGAGAAAAACATTCTTAGTATTTCGAAATTTCTTACCATTTTAAGTCTTATCGCTGTAGCGATTCTTAGTATTATCTTTCTTTTAAAAAAAGCGCCGTTTTTGGAACTTTTAACTCTTGATCTTAGCCTTCTTATTGCCGGAATCCCAATCAGTCTTCCAACGGTGATGACGTTAATTATTGAGTTTGGCGTGTTGGCACTTGCCGCAAAAAATGTCATTGTCAGAAGATTGTCAGCTCTTGAAGATTTAGCAAATGTCAACTTACTTTTAACAGATAAAACAGGAACACTCACGAAAAACAAAATAACAGTTCAAGACGTTTATGCGTATGACGGATTTACTCATAATGATGTTCTTTCTTATGCGGCAATCCTTGCTTTATCCGAAAGTGATAATCCAATTGATTTGGCGATAAGCGAAAAAGCAAAAGAGCTAAAACTTTCTATCCCCTCATTTAAAAAAATAGAATTTATTCCTGCTGATTCAGCACGAAAAAGAAGCACGATGATTATACAAGAGGGAAAAAACAATAAAATAATTTCAGTTGGTGCTTGGCAAATTATTAAACAATTGTGCCAACTAGATGAGACAACGCGGGAAAAATTCAAACGAGAAGTAGATACATTAGCCAAAAACGGATACCGGACTCTTGCTGTTGCTTTGGCAAATGGGACTGGCGAAGACAATATGAGAATTGTTGGACTGATCGCATTGTCCGATACGCTTCGAGAAGATGCAAAATCAGTCATTGGATTTCTAAAGGAAAATGGTATCGGCGTTGTAATGGTAACAGGCGATAACAGAGCTATTGCGACAAATATATCAGCACAACTTGCTCTGAATGAGAATAGAATTGTTACAAAGGACCAATTAGATAAAATGGATTGGAACACGATTAATGCAGATTTTTATCAACACGTAGATGCATTTGCAGAGATACTTCCAGAAGACAAATTTCGTCTTGTGCAAAAAGCAAAAGAGTTTTTTGTGGTAGCTTCTAATGGAGATGGTGTTAATGATCTTCCTGCAATTAAAGCGGCTAATGTTGGCATCGCTGTTAAAAATGCAGTAACAGCCCTTAAAGCAACAGCAGATATTGTTCTTCTGTCAGAGGGTATTAGTGTTATTAAAGATGCGATTATTGAAAGCAGAAAAATTTTTGAACGTTTATACACTTATTCGCTTTATAGAATTTCCGAGAGTCTTAGGCTTATTATTACCATAGCAGTCCTAGGTATTTTGTACGGAGTATATCCTCTTACAGCACTGCAAATTATTCTTATTGCACTTTTGAATGATCTTCCTATTATTTCGCTTGCTGGCGATCGGGTAAAAACAACTAATAGTCCGGGAAAAATAGATGCAAAGAAACGTTTTACTTTAAGTTCGCTATATGGATTAGTTGGTGTAGCGGAAAGCCTTTGTTTGTTTTTTCTTGTTAGAAACATTTTGCACGTTGATTGGTCAGTC
>JAJZOC010000070.1 GCA_021852095.1 bacterium
CGGAGCTGGCCAAAGACAAAAAAATAGAAGATCATCATGGGTTTGAGCATATTGTATAAGACATATGCCGTCATTTTCTTTAGTTGTCATTCCTTTTATTCCTTTACCTCCTCTATGTTGGGTTTTAAAACTGCCCATGCTTTGCCGTTTTACGTATCCGGTATCAGTAAGGGTTATTACGGTTGGTTCATTTTGAATAAGGTCTTCTTCTGAAAATTCTCCGACTTTTCCTTTATAAACTTTTGTTCTGCGTGGATCCTGGTATTTCTCTTTTAGGGTCTTCAGTTCGTTTTTTATTACCTCCAAAATTTCTGCCGGATGAGAAAGAAGTTTTTCCAGATAGTCAATAGTTTCTTTTACCATTTGATATTCTTCTTCCAGTTTTTGACGTTCCAAAGCCGCAAGACGGCGAAGCTGCATATCCAAGATCGCTGTTGCCTGTAGGTCAGAAAGCCGAAAATTTTCCATAAGATTTTTCTTTGCTTCTTCTTGATTCTTTGATTCTCTTATTAGTTTTATAACAGCATCTATGTTATCAACCGCGATTTTTAATCCTTCTAAAATATGAAGTCTTGCTTTTGCCTCTTTTAATTCAAACTCTGATCTTCTTTTAACAACCATAAATCTATGTTTTAGGTATTCTTCCAAAATCACTTTAAGATTAAGCGTTTGCGGAGTTCCGTCTACGAGGGCAACCAAGTTTGCAGGAAAAACCGTTTGCAAACTTGTGTTTTTAAAGAGATTGTTTAAGACTTTTTTGGGAGATGCATCCCGTTTTAATTCAACCATTACTCTAATGCCGTGCCGGTCGGATTCGTCCCTCAAATCCGAAATACCTTCTATTTTTTTGTCTTTGGCCAGCTCCGCGATTCGGGCAACAAGAAGAGCCTTATTAACTTGGTATGGAAGTTCGGTAATGATAATTGCGGATTTTCCGTTACCAATATCTTCTATGTTCGCCTTGCCTCTTATAAGAATTTTTCCCCTGCCTGTTGTATATACATTTTTGATTTCCGAAAAATCGTATATCGCTCCTGCGGTTGGAAAATCAGGGCCCTTAATAAACTGTAAGAGTTCGTCAACAGTAATACTGGAAGTATCAAAAGAAGCGAAGGTGTCAGAAGTATTATTTGATACGTTTGCTTTGCCGATCATGAACACAATTGCGTCTATGACTTCTCCCAAATTATGCGGGGGGATTTTTGTTGCCATACCAACGGCTATACCTTCGGAGCCCATTAAGAGAAGATTGGGAAGTTTAGATGGCAAAAATGCCGGTTCTTTAAAACTGCCATCATAATTTGGGATGAAATCAACTGTTTCTTTATCTAAATCCTGCAGCATTTCCATAGAGATTGCTGCGAGTTTTGCTTCGGTGTAGCGATCAGCGGCTGGCGGATCACCATCAACGGATCCAAAATTTCCTTGTCCCCAAATAAGCGGGTAACGCATCGAGAAATCTTGTGCCAACCGAACCAGCGCGTCATAAATCGCCATGTTGCCATGGGGGTGGTATTTACCCATGACTTCTCCGACAATACGTGCGGATTTGAGAAATTTTGCTGTAGGCCGAAGTCCCAGTTCATGCATTGCAAATAAAATTCTGCGATGTACTGGCTTTAAACCGTCTTTTACATCGGGCAATGCGCGGGAAACAATAACGCTCATAGCGTAATCCAAATACGCCCGCTTCATCTCCGTAGTTATTTCTGTTTTTAATAATTTCCCTATTTCCATATTTATATTATTTAACTAATTTTATTTACTGTTAATGCTTGTACTGCTTTCAACAAATTGTTACATTGTTACATTGCTTCATTGTTGATAACAATTTAACAATAAGCGAGCGCAAGCGAGCAACAATGAAACAATGATGAAAATTTATTTTAGTGCTTTTTTAACTGCTTCAAGCGCTTCTTTTCTCCCTCTCCACTCTTTAATCTTGACCCACTTTCCAGGTTCCAGTGTTTTGTAGTTTTCAAAAAAATGTTTTATTTTGTTTTTTATCGCATCAGGCAAGGTTTCCATGGTGAACCCTCCGTATAGCGGGTCAACTTTTTTTGTCGGAACTGCCAAAATTTTAGTATCAATTCCTTTTTCGTCTTCCATCTCGAGCATTCCGATTACAATGGATGGGATAACAGATCCCGGCATAACTGAATGTTCGCTTAAAACCAGAACATCAATCGGATCCCCGTCTTCGGCTAGTGTGTTTGGAAGAAATCCGTAATTAAATGGATAATTCATAGCGGTATACAAAAACCTGTCTACGAAAATTACTCCGCTTTTTTTATCCAATTCATACTTTATATTCCCATCTTTAGGAATTTCTACAAAAACATTAATTTCTCCGTTTTCCGGCTTGCCAGCTGATAATTTATTCATATCCATAATTCTCACCCCCTCTTCTATTGTTTCATTGTTGCTCGCTTGCGCTCGCTTATTGTTAAATTGTTAGCAATGAAACAATGTAACAATCGAACAATGATTAAACGTCCAAAGTTGCCATTTTAGCATTACTTTGAATAAAGTGTTTTCTTGGCGGAACCTCCTGCCCCATAAGCATGGTAAAAACAGCATCTGCTTCTTCCGCGTCTTCGATAGCAACCTGTTTTAAGATTCTATTGGCAGGATTCATAGTCGTATCCCAAAGCTGATCCGGATTCATTTCTCCCAGACCTTTATAACGCTGTATATTTATAACAGGTTCGTTTTTTTTTGCCTCTTTTATATTCTTTATTCTTTGATCCTTTTCTTCTTCGGTATACGCGTAGGCAATATCTTTGCCGGACTGAATTTTATAAAGCGGCGGCTGGGCAATATAAAGATAGCCCTGTTTTACAATATCAAGCAAATGCCGGTAAAAAAAGGTTAGAACCAGGGTCTCTATGTGTTCGCCGTCAACATCAGCGTCCGTCATAATAATTATTCTGTGGTATCTTAGTTTTTCAAAGTTAATACTCTCCCCTATCCCCATTCCAAGCGCGATGATAAGATTTTTTAAGCCTTCAAATTCAATAATTTTATCAAGTCTTGCTCTTTCCGTGTTAAGAATTTTCCCGCCGAAAGGAAGTATTGCCTGAAACTTTCTATCTCGTCCCATCTTAGCACTGCCGCCGGCGGAATCGCCTTCTACTATATATAGTTCAGAAACATGAGGATCTTTTTCTTGACAATCCGCCAGTTTGCCAGGCAAAGAAGATCCTTCCAGGGCGCCTTTTCTCAAAATTGCCTCTTTTGCGGCTTTTGCCGCCAGCCGCGCTTTTGCCGCCAGATAAACTTTTTCCAATATCCGTCTTGCGTCCGATGGATTTTCTTCAAAATAAGTAGAGAGTCCGTCTTTGACAACCTGCATAACCAGAGGCTGTATTTCGGAATTGCCGAGTTTTCCTTTTGTTTGTCCTTCGAATTGAATTCTATCTTGAGGCATTTTAATAAACACGACCGCGGTTAATCCTTCTTTTGTATCATCCCCGGTTATGCCGTTATCATCTTTAAAACTGCCGATTTTTTTGCCGTAGTCGTTTATAGCCCTTGTTAATGCCATCCGAAATCCTGTCAGATGTGTTCCGCCATTGACGGTATTTATTACGTTAACATAGCTCTCAACATTTTCCGTGTAAGCTTCTGTGTATTGTAGGGACACTTCTGCTTCAACATCGTTTTCCTGTTTGTTGATATAGATGGGTTTGTGAATTGGGTTTTTATTCTCATTTATCTTTTCAACCAAAGAATTTATACCGCCCTCAAAATAATAATTGATTTCTTTAGTTTCTTCTTTACGTAAATCAATCAGATGGAAATATAGTTTTGGGATAAGATATGCTCTTTCGCGGATTGCTTTTTTTATTGTTTCAAAATCAAACTCCAAAGTTGAAAAAATCTGGTTGTCGGGCAAAAAAGTTACGGTTGTTCCTGTTGTAGGAAAAACGGCATACGTAATTTCGTAAGTTGAGGATGTCATTTCTTTCACTTGGGTTTTCGGTATACCCCTTTCATACTCCTGACGGAATATTTTTCCGTTTCGTCTGACCTCTACCCAAAGCCATTCGGACAGGGCATTTACCACAGAAGATCCTACGCCATGCAGCCCTCCGGATATTTTGTACGCTGATCCGCCGAATTTGCCGCCCGCGTGGAGTTTTGTCATAACTATTTCTAAAGCGGATTTGTTAAATTGGGGCATGATGTCAACCGGGATTCCCCGCCCGTCGTCCGCAACGGTTGCAGAACCGTCTTTGTTTAAAATAATCCAGACATTTTTAGCAAATCCAGCCAAGGCTTCGTCCACGGCATTGTCTATAATTTCTCTTAGTGATTCATGAAGTCCCACTATATCCGTTGATCCGATATACATTCCGGGTCTTTTTCTAACAGGTTCGAGTCCTTCCAAAACCTGAATATGTTCCGCGGAATAGTCCGAATTAGATGTATTTTTAAGCGGAGATTTTGATTGTGTCATATATCTATATTAACAAATTTTCGTCTTTAATTCCATGTCTTTTATGTTCCTTCATTCCATGTAGAAACATATTTTTTCTGTTCAAGGGTCATTCTGTCTGTTGCTGTACCCATTGCCTTAAGCTTTAGTTTGGCGATTAACCTATCTATTTGTTTCGGGAGCACATAGACTTTGCTTTTTAGTTTCCCTTTATTCTTTACAAGATATTCACTGGCTAAAGCCTGATTAGCAAAGCTCATATCCATTACTTCTGCCGGATGTCCCTCTGCAGAGGCAAGATTAACCAATCTTCCTTCTCCCAAGAGATAAATTTTTTTGCCGTTTTTAAGTCTGTACTCTTCGAGATTTTCCCTAATAACTCTTTTATTTTTTGTTTTGGAGTTAAGGTATTCCAGATCGATTTCGACATTAAAATGTCCGGTATTGGCGATAATCGCCGCGTCTTTAATTTTATCTATCGTTTCTTTGCCGATTACATGTTTATTCCCCGTTGCCGTTATCATAATATCTGCTATTTTTGCCGCCTTTGCAATTTTTAAAACCTCAAACCCATCCATAACTGCTTCTAGGGCTTTTATTGGATCAACTTCGGTTACTATAACCCGTGCTCCCATACCTTTTGCTCTTAACGCTACTCCCCTGCCGCACCACCCATAGCCCGCAACAACAAATACCTTACCTGCTAAAAGAATGTTTGTGGCTCTAAGTATTCCGTCTATTGACGACTGTCCTGTTCCGTATCTGTTATCGAACATATGTTTAGTCAAGCTGTCATTAACGGCAATGGCGGGAAATCTTAAAAACCCTTTTTTTTCCATCGCTTTAAGTCTTATAACCCCTGTTGTTGTTTCTTCTGTCGAGCCAATAATCTCTTTAGTTCTTTGCTTGCTTTCTTTATGCAAGGCAGATACCAGATCTGCTCCGTCATCCATGGTTATTACGGGATTTTTTTTCAGGACCTGTTTTATGTGTTGGTAATAAGTTGTTTTATCTTCGCCTTTTATTGCAAAGGTCGGAATATCAAAATCTTTTACAAGAGAAGCCGCTATGTCGTCTTGGGTGGATAAGGGATTAGAAGCGCATAAGGCTATATCTGCTCCCCCATTTTTTAATGCAATCATTAAATTTGCGGTCTCTTTTGTTACATGGAGACAGGCTCCTATTGTTATATTTTTTAGCGGTTTTTGTCTGCTAAACCTTTGCTCTATAAGAGTTAAAACAGGCATTTGCTGTTTTGCCCATTCAATGTTTAGTTTTCCTTTTGGCGACAGGGATATGTCTTTTATATTATATTCCATTACTTTGCAGAGAAAAAGTTATTATAGCATAACTTGTCAGTGAAAAATCTTTCGTATCTTTTACTGAATATGTTTTTATCCAATGTATGATTTTGTGTGCCGTACTGTTCTATGGCGTAAGACGCGATGTTTGCGCCAATTTGTCCGCAAGTTCTAAGGTTGCAGTTTTGCAGGAGCCCGGCTGCGAATCCTGCTATATAAGAGTCTCCTGCTCCTGTTGGATCTAAAACCCTATTTGGTTTTGCTGTCCCAACTTTAATAGTTTCATTTTTCGTTTCGATTAGCGATCCATAATTTCCAAGCGTTGTTATCAAAATTTTTGTTTTTCTTAATAATTGTTTTTTGGAAAGACCGGCTTTCTTTGTAATAAGCGCCATTTCATAGTCGTTAGCAATGGTTAGAAAAGAACCATTGATACACTCAAGCAAATCCTTTTTTAAAAAGCGTGTTATTTCTTGTCCTGGAGCGAATATATAAGGTAATTCTAATTTTTTTGCTTGTTTTGAAAAACTGACCATAGCAGTTGGCAGAGTAGCTCCAATAATCATAAGATCAAAACCCGCAGGCAGAAGAAGGCCTGAGTCTTTTTCTAAGGCACCCTTATAAAATCCTGATATTTGACAGTTATTTTTATCCGTTATCATAAAGGCATTAGCCGTAAATGATTCTTTAACGACATTGATTAATGAGGTGTCTATATTATGTTTTTTAAAGTGTTTTAAATAAAATTCGCTGTCTTTTTCCCCACAGGATGCAAGAATAGAGCAATTAGTATTTATAAGAGAAAGATTATACGCTATATTTCCGGCTACGCCGCCAAAATTCCTGCTAAGTTTATTAAGTATAAAAGATACGGAGAGTGTTTTAAGTTTGTCCGGCAGGATATGTTTCTCAAAGCTTTCATTGAAGTCCATGATGTAATCAAAAGCAAGAGATCCCGTTATTAAAATACGTTTTTTGAGCGTTTGTGTCATAAATTTTTAAGCAGAAAATGTTCAAGGGACAAACGGGGATTAATATTGGTTGTTTTAAGTAAAGTATAGCTTTTTTGTCCTTCAGACAGTATTTTTCTTGCAAGATCTATTTCTTGGTGTTCTGCTAGTTTTATTTCCATTCCCTTTATTATTTGTTCAAGAAAGAGAAGGGCTGTTTCTTTAGTTTTGCCATTGTCCTGGGCTAATTTTAGCCTGCAGTTAATACCCCCCGACAATAACTCGTTTAGATTTTTTAATAACTCTCCGTCTTCTTTTTCAGAGTGTATGGTGTTGTTTTCTGCAAGATTTATAACCTCACATCTTGATATTGCCGTTGGTAAAAAGTTCTCAAGCATATTCGAAACCAAGATTATAAATGCAGACTCCGGCGGTTCCTCAAGTATTTTAAGAAGCGCGTTTTGTGCCTCTGCGGTTAAAAGATTGGCATTTTCTATAATCACTGCTTTTTTATTTCCCATGCTGGGGGTTAGAAAAATAGTTTCCTTGATTTTTCTGGCCTCGGCTATTCCAATAGAGGTATTTCCTGTTACTAATGATACATCAAACTTACTGATTTCTTCCTCTTTACAAAGAGCTGATATGTATTTATCACTTTTTTTCTTGTCTTGAGAGATAATAATTATGCTTTTCATATTGATATTGACAGTATATCTTATTTTACGTATTATTTAAATAATGCCTACTGCCAACACGGATACTGCTCAAAATACAGATTCTTTCGATGCAAACAGCCAAAAAACTGTTTTGGACATTCTTTTATCTGAACACTTGTTAACAGAACAAGAATACCAGGATATAAAAATAAGAAGCATAAGAGAGAATAAACCCGTTGATCAAATAATTGCCGCTGGTAATATTATTCCCGAAGACAAACTTGCAGAGGCAAACGCTAAACTCTTGGGTGTGCCTTTTGTTTCGTTAGCGGCAACTACTTTTACTCCACAGGTTTTGAATTTTGTTCCAAGGGCTATTGCCGAGAGATTTTCTATTATTCCATTTTTTTTCGACAATAAGACAAATACTCTCTTCTTAGCAATGGAGAATCCTGTTGATTTAGAAGCAGTATCTTTTGTTAAACAGAGAACGGGTTTAGATGTTAAGTCTTTTGCCGCTTCTAAATCCGATATTGAGACCGCTATTTCTCAACAATACAGACAGGAATTAATAGGAGAAGTGGGGGAAGCACTAAAAGAAACAGAAGCTACGACGGTTAACAGAGCAATCAGCAGTAACGATATTTCCCAGATCATTAAAGAAGCTCCTATAGCTAAAATTGTTTCAACAATACTTGAATACGCGGTTACGAGCAGATCGTCAGACGTACATATTGAACCCTTGGAAGATAGAGTTAGGGTAAGATATAGGATAGATGGGATTCTCTATGACAGATTAAGTCTTCCTAAGCTTGTTCAAGAATCTCTTATTTCCAGAATAAAAATCTTATCCCAGTTAAAGATTGATGAACATAGGATTCCGCAGGACGGAAGATTTAATTTTAAGTCCGGACAGGATGAAGTTGATCTTCGTATTTCTGTTTTGCCTACCGTATATGGAGAAAAGATAGTTATGAGACTTTTACGAAAATCAGGAGGAGTGCCTACTCTTTCCCAGTTAGGATTAGGAGGTATAGCTCTTAAAAATCTTGAGACGGCTATACTTAGACCGCATGGAATTATTATTGTTTGCGGCCCAACTGGGTCAGGTAAAACAACAACACTTTACGCTATTTTGTCAAAATTAAATACAACCAGGGTTAATATTATGTCTTTGGAAGATCCTGTAGAATATCAAATGTCCGGGGTTAATCAAGTTCAGATAAACTCCGGTGTCGGTCTAACTTTTGCAACAGGGTTGAGGGCATTTTTGCGCCAGGATCCGAATATTATTTTAGTCGGCGAAATACGCGACAAGGAAACAACGGATTTATCTCTTCAGGCCGCTCTTACCGGACATTTGGTTTTTTCAACTCTTCATACATCAAATGCGGCAGGAGCTCTTCCCCGTCTGATAGATTTAGGTGCGGAAGGTTTTCTTTTGGCTTCCACCATGAATGCTTTAGTCGGGCAAAGAATTGTCCGTAAAATATGTTCAGACTGCAAAGAGGGATATGTTCCTCCCCAGTCTCTTTTAGAAGAGATTAAAAATACCTTAGGCAGTTTATTGCCTTCGGATAAACAAAATATACAGTTTTTTAGAGGTAAAGGATGTTCACAGTGTGGAAATACAGGATATCTGGGTAGGGTTGGCATATTTGAAGTACTGCCTATTAGCACACAAATCGCGAAATTAATCCTGGAGCATCCGGATAGCGCCGCAATAGAGAAACAGGCAGTTATGGAGGGAATGATTACAATGAAACAAGATGGATATTTAAAAGTTATACAAGGAGTAACAACAATAGAAGAAGTGCTAAGGGTCGCGCAAGACTGAAGTGAGAAATGAGAGTTGAGAAATGAGAGACATTTTTCATCTTTAATCTTTAATTTTGGAGTATGACTATTCAGGATTTATTAAATTTGGTAATAAAAAACGGAGCGTCAGATCTGCATTTGTTAACAGGAGATCTTGCGGCTCTTCGTATAGACGGAGAACTTTCGTATGTCAATAATGCTCCCCTTTTAACAAATCAGGATATTGAGGCAATGGTTTTTTCTGTAATTACTCCGGAACAGAAGGAGCTATTATTAGCCAATAAAGAGCTGGATTTTTCTATAAGTTTTCGGCTGGATGAAGATACGGCCGGACGTTTTAGGGTAAACGCATATTATGAAAAAGGTTCTTTAGCGGCGGCGTTTCGGTTTCTATCGTCAAAAATAAAAACATTGGAAGAATTAAAATTGCCAAAGATACTTCATACTTTTGCCGGACTTAAACAAGGGTTGGTTTTAGTTACAGGTCCAACCGGTCATGGTAAATCGACAACATTGGCTTCCATAATTAACGAGGTCAACATGAATAAGGCTTCACACGTTTTGACCATAGAAGATCCAATAGAGTATGTTTACCCAAAAGGGAAAAGTATTGTTTCCCAGAGGGAGCTGGGCATAGATACTCATTCGTGGGCAATGGCTTTAAGATCCGCGCTAAGGGAAGATCCTGATGTAGTTTTGGTTGGAGAAATGAGAGATCCCGAAACCATGGAGGCCGCTATTACTATTGCAGAAACAGGGCATGTGGTTTTCTCTACTCTTCATACAAACTCAGCTTCGCAGAGTATAGACCGAATCGTCGGCGTTTTTCCGCCTCACGAGCAGGACCAGATTAGATTACAGCTTGCCGCGACACTAAAGGGTATTGTTTCCCAGCGTCTTTTGCCCCAAATAGCAGGCGGTCGGGTTCCGGCCGCGGAGGTTTTAATTGGTACGCCCGCTGTGGCGAGTAATATCAGAGACGGAAAAACACATTTGATAGATTCTGTTATTCAAACATCACAGGATGTTGGTATGATTACCCTGGAATCATCTTTAGCTTCTCTTGTTTTGGCCGGATCGATCAGTCTTGAGACGGCAAAATCTTATGCTCTCCACCAAGAAGAACTCTTAAGAATGGTTGGATAAGTATGAAATTTTTATATAGGGGGTTAACCCGCGATGGTAAAACAATACAAGGCACGATTGATTCCAAAGATAAGCAGGAAGCGGCTGTTTCTTTAAGAAGCAGGGATATTTTGCCGATCAAAATTGACGATAAAGAAAATGATAAATGGACCCAGTTTATTCCTTTTTTTAGAAATAAAGTAGGATTTACGGATATTGTTTTTTTTACAAGACAGCTTTCTTCCATGATAAACGCGGGCCTTACCTTGATGGATGCTTTGCGTATTCTTAAAGTGCAAACCCAAAATGAAGCAATGCAAGATATAATTAACGGGATTATAAATAATGTTGAAAACGGAAAGTCGTTCTCGTCTTCCATATCAGAGTATCCCGAAGTATTTTCGATGATCTACGTATCTTTGGTTAAAGCGGCAGAAGGATCAGGTCTTCTGGATAAAGTTCTCGAAAGGCTTGCCGATAATTTAGAGAAACAGCAGAAATTAAAAAGCACGGTTAAGGGAGCGCTTATGTATCCGGCAATAGTTGTTGTTGGTATGATTATAGTTATGGTTATAATGATGCTTTTTGTTATTCCCCAACTTTCTATATTGTATAAAGATCTAAATGTTCTCGAAAACTCTGT
>JAJZOC010000043.1 GCA_021852095.1 bacterium
CAAACATGGAAGAATTAACAATAGTTGCTGCGGCAATCTACAGTGATTTTCTTGAGCAACAAGAAATAGCTAAAACTAAGAATATCAGCCTAACTCAACAACTAGTGAATGCAATTTCGGAAAAGATGCTAGAAACTACAGCTCCAACTCTCACTGAGGACGAAGAAGAAAATATCGACTATATATTGGACTTTATGGCCGGCGACTTTTCAGCTTTAGGAGAAATATCAACACCAGATGGAGCCTTCGACGCATATGCAAAAATTGCGAGAAATGATAACAGCGTTATATAAAAAATCATTTCTAATCAGCAGCTAAGAAAAAAAACAAAGCGGGGATCTCTCCCCGCTTTTGCTGTTTCTGCCGGCATATTTCAGCCCGGAACCCGCAGCCCCGGAGGTAAGAAATATTTATATTTTTACTATTTTTTTATCATTATAACATAACTATATAAATAGTTGTGCTATAATGATAGTATCACGTAATCCACGGTAAAACGGGCTAAACAAGGAGAAAGAGAAATGGCAAAAAACAAGTACACAGTAGAAATTAAGAATGATGATGATGAAATTCTAATATCACAAACATTAGATCTCGGAAAAGATTCTTTTAGGTCTTTCCACCAAATAATAAATTATGGAGAAATGTTGATAGATGATAATAAGAGTTTTTTTTTCTATGTTC
Source organism: bacterium (assembly GCA_021852095.1). Taxonomy (GTDB): domain Bacteria; phylum Patescibacteriota; class Microgenomatia; order Levybacterales; family UBA12049; genus JAMCTM01. The sequence continues at coordinate 685 of JAJZOC010000043.1, forward strand.
AACGCGGTGAACTTTACAAGTTCACCAAAGTATCAACTGACGAAGAATTAATAACAGCAGTTAAGGCATTTTGTCGTGATTTTCTTAAACAACAAGAAATAACTAAAACTAAGAATATCAGCCTAACTCAACAACTAGTGAATGCAATTTCGCAAAAAATGCTAGAAACCACAGCTCCAACTCTCACTGAGGACGAAGAAGAAAATATCGACTCTATATTGGACTTTATGGCCGGCGATTTTTCAGCTTTAGGAGAAGCATCAACACCCGATGGAGCCTTTGATGCGTACATGAAAATAGCGAACGGTATAAGGTAAACAATCATTCCTAGTCGCAATTAGGAATAAAAAATAAGGCGGGGATTACTCCCCGCTTTTGCTGTTTCTAACGGCATATTTCAGCCCGGAACCCGCAGCCCCGGAGGTAAGAAATATTTATATATTTTTATATTTTTTTTATAAAAATAGTACAACTATAAATATATTTGTGCTATAATATTAGTATCACGTAAACCCCGGTAAACCGGGTTGAATATAGGGAGAAAGAGAAAATGAAAACAAAAATTTACATCCAAAAAAGGGGTTTTTGCAGGACAGACTTTTAGTGGTCATAACTCTGAAAGTATTGCCCGTAGAATATATGGCAGAAAAGCCGTAATTCGATGGGATAACGATCCTAATTCTCCTAGCGACGGCACAATTGGGATACCAACCCCATATGGACTTAAAGTGCGGGCTGTATTTAGATTTGACAATTAACTTTTTTCCGGGTAGTTAAGAAAAAGGGAGCGGGATCACTCCCGCTCCCTCAAGTTTAAAATAAGTGGATAAGATTAGAAACGACAATTCCCAACTAATTACCCTACTTATATTTTTATATTATACAAGATAATAGGAATTATCAACCTCAAAAAATTAATCTTTAGTAATAGCGGTTGACTCACACAGAGCCAACCGCTAATATGGAAACACCTAATATATCCAAGGAATTGTCGTTCTGTTGGATTCGCTTCTCTGCTTAGCAGAGGCCGGAAACGGCTCCATAAGCGTAGGTATCTCGATGAGAGATTCCCCGCGTAGGCGGGGGTGACCCTGGGTATTATAAAGGGCATTAAGTATAGATGAAGTATTCCCCGCGTAGGCGGGGGTGACCCGGTGTATTATAAAAGATACAGGTTTTCCCTGCGCAGGCGGGGTTTATGGGTAAAGAAAGCCTCGGAGCGATCCGGGGTTTTCTTTTTTAACCTACTCAATCAATTATTTTCACACTAATTATGTCAAAATAAAAACAGCGCTTTATTTTTTCCTACTTTGCTTTTTAAAACGCAGATCTTTTTTTATCGGCAATCTTTTCTTTTGTCGCGCTTTTTGATAGACGGGAAGGCTGGGCGAAGCCCGCCTTTCCTTTATGATCACAATTGAAAGAATTGAGTTTGAAAATCACTCAGAAATCGTTCCTAGGCTTTAATTATTTAAAACCTTTAATTATTAAGCGAGAGCGGACATTTAAAAGTCCTAATCAAACTATATTTTTTATGTTTTTAATTTAAAAAAATGCAAGTTTTAACTTTTTTAAATTAATAAAATGCAAGTTTTGATATTTGAAATTAAAATTCAGCCACCAGGGAAGCAGCTAGACAAGACAAAACCCTCGGCAGCGTCCGAGGGTGTGAGAAAAAGCGATTACGGCTGTTTTTTGAGCGCAGCAAGTTGGCAACGTTGCCAACTTCGCTTAATTTGAGCTGATTTTGCCGATTATGGCGGTGGAGAAAGCCCTAAGCCCTCCGCCCAGGCGATAACAGCCGCAGCCCAAAAACCGGTTCCAGGCCTTAGCAAGTCTGAAATTTCAGGAGCCAGATTACTAGCAGCGGCCAGCTCTAAAATCTTTTTAGCGCGGGTAATTTTGTCGGAGATGTCTTCCTTTGTTATAGATGCGGCCTCTGTGATTTTTTGTAGCGGCCGCATATACGCCGGCTTTTTTATCAATTGTTCGCGCTCAACGACTTTTTTAGCGCGGATAAGAAGAACGGCCGCCGGGGAGTTAACGCCGGAGAGATCCCCGATCAAGAGTTTTAGGAATCCCTCAAATGAGCGAAAAACGTCGTTGTGTCGCTTATAGAGCTTGATTAGCGGATAAAAATTATCCAAATCGTTTAATTCGCCATTGTTATCGAGAATAAATTGCTCTAAAAGTCGCTGATAATGGCCTTTTTTAATGATTTTTACCATCCATTCAGACCGCAAAATATTTAGCGCAGGTGTCTTCCAATGACGATCTTTTACTAACCCCGCCGCATCCAAAAAGTCAAACATTTTCCGTAATGTTCTATAATTAACCCCATCAACCTTGCTAATTTTCAACCTTGTATCGATCACCTGGGCTAAAAGAACTGCTTTTGCCCGCAGTGGAAGATCAAGATCAAAGAGCCATGTAAGAAAATCTCGCTTAATCGGCAGGCCGGAGCCATCAGAGATGCGGCCGGGGTGGAGCCTAACTTCCGTGCCGTCACCAGAGCAGGTAGGAAGGAAAAAAGATCCGCCTTTTGAGATTAAGAATTTATTTTTGATCAGTTGATCGATGCGCTTTTTAGCGACAAATTCGCTCAGATCAAACTTCTGAGCCAGATCATTCCAGGAAAAAGACCTGTTTACTGCGTAATTTTGATAGTTAGTCTTCTCTGTCGCAATCCATGCCGTAATGAGAATCAGATCAAACCAGATACACCAAGCTGTCTTTTTTGGCTTAATTTGGTGAATTTTTTCCGACAAGAACAGAAATTGACTATTTCTGTTCTTTGGATAGGATAGACTTATCATACTAGTTGCGGTTTGGTTGGTGAATTTGAGATTGTCATAAATATCAAAATACACCAACCAAACCGCCCTTTTTTTAATCACGTGACATTTTAATCAAAAATATAAATTTTTCCTTCATTCTTAATCAGCTAAGAAAAAAACAAAGCGGGGAGAAATCCCTGCTTTTGCTGTTTCTGCCGGCGAGTTTCCGGCCACCGGAACCCGCAGCCCCGGAGGTAAGAAATATTTATATATTTTTATATTTTTTTATAAAAATAGCACAACTATAAATATAGTTGTGCTATAATGATAGCATCACGTAATCCCCGGTAAAACGGGCTGAACAAGGAGAAAGACAAATGGAAATTTCAATTACTAAAATCGAGGGTATTGATGGGGAGAAAATAGTCGCAGTCACCCCGTATAATCCTGATTGGCCAGCTCTCGCTAAGCGGATAGGTGGTAGGTGGAACCCCGAAATTAAAGCGTGGACATTTAACCCACGCGATGAGGATAAAGTCCGAGAGCTGGCGATTCGGCTCTTTGGCACCGACGGAGAAACAGGCATGGCCGCCACCGTAACAGTGCAATACGACATTTATAGCGCGTTTAATAACTACACCGACGACTGCTGGCTATTTGGCCGTAAAATTGCTTGGCGCCCTAAAAGAGACGATACCGTCCGTCTTGGTGATGGGGTTATTATCCTAAAGGGCGGGTTTAAACCATCCGGTGGATCAATGAAATATCCGGAAATTGCCCCACTAGATGGGACAATTTTAGAAATTAGAGACGTGCCGGCCGGCCACGCTGATCTAAATGACCCCTGTGTAATGGTCGTGGAGCAGACTACCGATCGCGAGGCACTCATAAAAGAGCGTGACAAACTACTAGTGAGGCTAGCTGAAATCGACGAACTACTGAAAAATTAGACAGCGTCTAGTCACAATTAAGAAAAAAAACAAAGGCGGGGGAGAAATCCCCGCTTTTGCTGTTTCTAACGGCATATTTCAGCACCGGAACCCGCAGCCCCGGAGGTAAGAAATATTTATATATTTTTATATTTTTTTTATAAAAATAGTACAACTATAAATATATTTGTGCTATAATGATAGTATCACGTAATCCCCGGTAAAACGGGCTAAACAAGGAGAAAGAAAAATGGAAGTAACACCAAAAATTATCATCGTAGGCTTTTCAGAGGATGAGGAAACAAAGAAGTTCAACCAAGGGCTTGCTGAACACATCAGAAATCAAGCCATTGAAGAAGATCAAGAAGACACTAAAAATCTTTTAGTAAAAAGGATGAAGGGTAGTGGAGATAACCCAACTGGCTATACTTTATCTAGCGATAAAACTGTTATAATCGATGCTAATTACACCACACTAGAATAATCTATCAAAACAGTAAAGCGGGGAGAGATCCCCGCTTTTGCTGTTTCTGCCGGCGAGTTTTCGTCCACCGGAACCCGCAGCCCCGGAGGTAAGAAATATTTATATTTTTACTATTTTTCTATTATTATAATATAACTATATAAATAGTTGTGCTATAATAATAGTATAGTTGATAAAGAGGTGATTTTATGGGAAGAAACTTTAGTGGTGATTCATCAGCAGTCTTTAACCAAAAAATAATTTTTATTTATTGCCCTCAACACACCAAAGAATTTGAGCAAAACATAAAAGAAGAGTACGAAGAGTGCTACCTAATCTGGGTAAACGGTGGATGGCCGGGAAACTTTCCATTAAACAACGGTTTTTCTTTTAATTTCATCACTGCCCAAGATGGTGATTTTTGTTATCAATGTAAAAAAGAAGGGGTGAATTACGTGGTTAAAAACAAAGAATGGCTATTGATCAGCTAAGAAAAAACAAAGCGGGGAGAAATCCCCGCTTTTGCTGTTTCTACCGGCAAGTTTCCGGCCACCGGAGCCGCAGCCCCGGAGGTAAGAAATATTTATATATTTATATATTTTTTTTATTTTTTTATAAAAATAGCACAACTATAAATATAGTTGTGCTATAATGATAGTATCACGTAAACCCCTATGAATAGGGCTAAACAAGGAGAAACGACATGAACGACTTTATTCCAACGCCATTAAATATTGACGCAACATACGACAAGCAGTTGTACACTCTCACGATTCGAACCGCCATCTCTCTTTTAGGGAGAAGTGATATCACAGATGTAACACAAATAATTTGCGGCCTTGAAGAGAATAGCTGGGCTAAAGATCGCAGCTCATTCACGAAAAATCAAATCGGTAGTCTATTACGCGGCAATATTAACTGGAGAGACCGCTACTGTGGCCACTACTGGCATGGCGATTCTCTCTATCATGTTTATGTAAAACCGGCTGGTATTTTTTCCTAATCAGCTAAGAAAAAAAAACAAAGCGGGGATCTCTCCCCGCTTTTGCTGTTTCTGCCGGCATATTCCAGCCTAAAAAAAGATACAACCGAGCGATATAATCATCAATAAAACCGGTAAACCGGGTTGAATACAAGGAGAATAATGATGGAAAATTTTAGCTTTGAGGTAATCGCTAGAGGATCAGCGACATGGAAAGATGTCACCTATAGCATCACACAAACCCCTATTGGCACTCGTGAAGAAATTGAAGCTACCTTACAGAGTTATTTTAATACCTCTGCCTCAATTCAGTGGAAAAACGAAGAGGAAGGGTGCTTGGAAGTTGACCACAAGCCTTATGTTATACACCTAGACACGCCAGAAAAAGCGAAAATAAAAGCTGAGGAAAACGAAAAATGGGGTTATTTGCTAGCCATTAAAGAATCAACTACTGAATTTATAGGTCATGATTTCTAACGGCATATTTCAGCCCGGAACCCGCAGCCCGGAGGTAAGAAATATTTATATTTTTTTATAAAAATAGTACAACTATAAATATAGTTGTACTATAATGATAGTATCACGTAATCCCCGGTAAAACGGGCTAAACAAGGAGAAGGAAATTATGGAAAAGACAATAAGGCTATCAACGGGCAGGTGGTTTAGAGTAGAGGGCAAGGAAGTTGAACTTGCCGCTATAGCTTTCGGCGATAATAACCCTTGGCCTAAAGGGTCTGGGCAATGGTACCAGTACACGAATGAGGGTTGGGAGGAGAATTGGGAATTGCAAGTTTATTTTTTACCAAAAACTTCTGAGTTTTTGGTATGGGGTAAATACAATCCACATACCGTTCCAACGATTCCACAAACGCACACTGGCAAATCGTATGCCGGTGAAATTGTAAAAAACGCTGATTTTGTCGAAAGCGTGATAAAAAATGTCGGAATGAGATTAAAACTTCCTGATGAGTGCATTAAGGAATGCCAGGAAGACTTTAAGGTTTGGATGCAGAAAGAGTAGTAGTAAAAATTCAACAATTAAAAAAAGGGTAAAGCGGGGAGAAATCCCCGCTTTTGCTGTTTCTAACGGCGAGTTTCCGGCCACCGGAACCCGCAGCCCCGGAGGTAAGAAATATTTATATTTTTTACTATTTTTATAAAAATAGCACAACTATACAAATATATATGCTATAGTTATAGTTATGATAATAACTATTGCAAACCAAAAGGGCGGAGTCGGTAAAACGACAACCGCTTTCTATCTGGCTCAAGCAGCTATTAAGCAGGGATGGACAACGTCTGTTCTTCTAGACGCCGATCCTCAAGCCAGTGCCGCATTATGGTGGCAAGATGTCAAAGATGCCGCAGGGTTTTTAGTAGCCGCCACCCCATCGGTTTATCTGCTTTCAAACTATCTTGAAGCGGCAACACCCGATGAAATGATAATCATCGACACTCCACCAGCAGACACTCCACCGGGGATTATTAAAACAGCCGCCGGAGCCTCTGACTTTGTTGTCATACCCACAAAAGCCGGCTCATTGGAACCAGAGAGGGTTATGGCTACACTAGAACTCATCAAAGGTAGCCCGGCGGGGATTTTAGTAACTGATGCCAAACTTGGCACAAATAACCTCAAAGACACAGTAGATGGCTGGACGGAAAGTGGCTACCAACCGTTAGGTGTGATCACGAGCCGGGTCGCAATTGCGGCCGACAGAGGTAACAAAACAATTAACAGCGAAGCGGTTGCCCAACATGTGGCAATCCTAAACAAAATTACAGAAAGGATTTTAGTATGAGCGTTAGAGAAAAGATTATCGAGGAAAGCAACAAAAAAACACCAGTAAAAAAGCAAAAAGGTTTTGGTGTTTTACTCTCTGAAGATGATTTTAAAACCATCAATATACTAAGAGGTTCCACTGTCGACGAAACAGGTTCTCTTCTAACACAGAAGAACATATTTAAAGCGATGCTCCACCTCACTAACCAAGACGCTGATTTTAGACAAAAAGTTGTTGAATTAGCGATGACGCTACAAAAGCAATAAAAAAGCGGGGAGAGATCCCCGCTTTTTTTTATCACTTGACCACCTCAAAAACTTAGCTGTCAAGGTATTCGTGTCATTTACCTACTGATGCCTTGTTCGCTATGTTGTGTCAAGGAGTGATTGAGATCAGCGCCGACATAGTGTTGACTATCAACGGCATCACAATACAGGTCATAAATTTGATTTGCGGTCTTTGTAATTTCTGTGGCTGTAGCCGTCACCAGTTTAATAACTTCATCGTTAGGAGTGTCGATCAGCCACTTACTAACATAACTAATCGAATATTCAGCTGTATCAATTCCCAGACGTTGACAAACAACATAGGCAACAGACTCCGCGCGAAATTCATAAAAATCTCGTCTTTCATGATAATCATGAATATTGTTGTCCAGCAAAGAATGAGCTATTTCATGCGAAAGAGTTTTTGTCTTCATACCAGAGGCCATCGATCCCCTTAGATGAATTTCGTTCAAACTTTTAGTAAAAGAGCCTTTTACCCCGGGTTCTAATTCATGATCTTCTTTCTCAATCACAACCATAGAAAGATTACTAGCAACCTTTTTAAGATTTAGAAAAATTTCTTCTGCTTCAAATTGTAGATCTTTAGTTTCTATATCCTTAGATTCAAGCCATTCAACACCTTGAACAGTTTGCGAGACATCAAAGACAGGGATCAAATGGAAACCGACAATTTTTTTATTTTTCTCACCAGGATCCGGTTCTGGTAACCCTCGAAGCTTAGCTTCCAATTTAGTGTCGTCTTTGCTTTGTGTCACTGGCGCTAAGATCCGTAGGCCAACTTCACCTTTTTTAACTAAATTCTTTTCTTGCCGCCAGAACCCAGCGGAGGCAACATAAGAAACCTCAGGGTTTTGCAGCAACAGCAGAATCTGATTATTAAACGAGTACTTTGGCATCTTTGATGAGATCCGTAAATACTCTTGCCATTCGACAGTTGATCTGAGTTGTAAAATCTTTTCTTTCAACTCTTCTCGAAACCTAGATTCCATGGCTTTCTTATCTTCGCGCCATTTCTCAACATCAAAATCTTTAGCCATCAACAAAATCTTCTTTCTGTTCAAAATCGCTTATTTCACTATCGAAACCAGAACCATCATATTCCTGATAATCACCTTCAACAACAACATCAAGGTTATTTTTGCTTCTTATAAGCGACTCAATCGTTGAAAGCGGCAATCCCATATAGTCAGCGATTGACTTGACAGGAATGTTCTTTTCAGAAAAACTTTTGACCATCTCAGCAAGAGCTGATCTAGCAATATTAGAGCGAGCTAAAGCTTCACTTTTTTTAATTTTCAGCTTCTCAATTTCGTTGTTGACCGATCTAACGGCTTTTTGCGAAGCTGAAAATTCACTAACTGCACTCTCACAAGGAGTTGTAACCATTTCCTTTAATGCGCCAGCTAATCGCTCCGCATATTCGATCTGCTCAGCGATCGACATATCTTGCCGCACGACTCTGACACGACTCTTTTTCGTTTGTTTGTTCACCATAAGGAGATCATAACAAACGAAAAAGAGGAAATCAACAAAGGAATACAAGGCAACAAGCCTAAAAACTACGAAAAAAATGAATACAAAACAAGAAAGAGAGGCAGAAATACAAAAAATAAGAAATATGAAAGAGTGAAAAGGAGATAAAAGAGTGAAAAGGAGAGGTATGAAGAAAAATAAAAAAAGAAAGAAATGTGAAAATGAGAGGTATATGAAAAGAAAAAAAAAATGGTAGACACAGTATGCACCTGTGCGAAATGCGGTATTCTGTGACTAAATGATCCAAGCCCATAAAGTCACAGATCTCAAATATTTTGTTGACTATGCCGCTGAATGGCTGCATTATAAGGCTGATCTAACACCACAAGAGCAGGTCAGAGTTGCTCACTGGGTCGGCTCCGGGGCTGCGGCTCTCAACAAAACCGGGGCTGCGACCGAAACGGACTTATTGCTCTTTGAGGAAATAGCTACAAAGGGGCGATTCGGGAGTACAAGACTTAGATCTATCCCTAAAAACCACGCTCCAGGTATTGGTATTACTTTCTCTCCACCAAAATCAGTATCGCTTTTATGGGGTTTAAACAACGATCAAAAGATTAAAAACATAGTTCTGGATGCCCACCTTGAAGCGGCAGATAAGGCTTTTTCTTTCCTTGAAAGAGAAGTCCTAGTCGGCCGCAGGGGAGCCCAAGGGCGAGACGGATTGATCAAATCAAAAGCTGTCGCTATGAATTTTCTCCACCTTGCCAGCCGTAATCAAGACCCACAAATTCATTCTCATATCGTCCTAACCAACTGTGTCTTAGGGGCTGATGGGAGATGGTCAGCTATGCATAACAGAGGGATTTTTAAATACAAATCCCATGCTGATGCCATCTATTTTTCACATCTCCAAAAAACTCTAACTGAACAACTGGGAGTAGCTTGGACAGAAAAAGACGAGCATCACAATGCCGAGGTTGTCGGTATATCACAAGAGTTAATCAATGAGTTTTCAACACGCAGAGCTGAAATATTGGCCGTTTTAGAAGAGCTTGGCATTGAACAAACCTCCGATAGAAACACGGTTATCGCAGAGCTAACTAGGAAGGAAAAAGATGTCTCCGGCGAACTAAGTGACAATTATGACGACTGGATCATCCGGGCGCGAGAACATGGTTTTAAGGGATGGAATGGCATTCTAAACGTCACAAACATCTACGAAGAGACCAAACTAGACATTGAAAATGTGTTTGCTCA
>JAJZOC010000018.1 GCA_021852095.1 bacterium
AAGCAGGAAGCCCGCTAATAATTCCAACATTCCCTTTACTAATTTTAAATATCTTTATCTGTTTGTTTTTAAGCATATAGTAAAACATAAGAATCAACGTGCTTTCTAAAATAGATATGAGTAAAACAACCACATAGTCCTGCATTGACATAAGTTGCTTTTGGTAACTGAGGCTATTCCCGGGGATAGTTTTTACAGGAATAAGATAATCCAAAAAAGCTATAAGAAATACAATTACTATAAAGGACAATAAATACCCTTTTTTACTTAATATTAGTTTGAGGGCATATAAAGGTTGTAATATATTATTTTTCATTCAATGACATTAATAATACTAATATCTTGTGATTAACATTATCAATCGACATATAGAAAAAGTTTACTAGGATAGAAAACTGTGTCTTATCCTACATCTTTTTTCATTTCCTCAAACTCTTTTTTATTGATCTCACCTTTTGCGTAGCGCTCTTTGAGAATCTCTAAAGCTGTCTTATGGTCTTTTGGAGCTTTTCCTGAATTCCCTAAGTAACGAACTAAAGCAACCACACCAAGGATTACGAGTATCCAAAAGAGAAGCATAAATAACCAACCGAAACCAAAACCTCCCCAGCCCATCATATTATTCCAACCGCCATATCCTACCATCGGATTACCACCTCCTCCCATCATCATTCCCATCATACCGCTATTCATATTTTGCGGATAGGGGGCATTCGTATCACAACCGCTGCCTCTTTTTCCCCAAGCAATATGCATTTGTTCCTCTCCTTGCTTACCCATCATTGATTTCATCATGTTATTCATTTGAATATGCTCTGCTGTATTGCCGATTGCCTGACCCATAAAATATTCTCCGATTTTTTCAAAGTTATTATTTGTGAGTTTTTGACAGGTCGTTGTTTTATTTTTCAGCTCATCCAGAAGTTTTTTCCCTTCCTGCTCTTCTGCTTGTTGATTTTGTATTGCAGAGTTATCAACAGGGGAGCTTGAGAATCCCATCATTTGGGCATGTGCTGTGCGGGGAACAATTCCCAGTAGTCCAAGTGTGATAAAAAATAGTATAAGTAATCTTTTCATATTGAAACTAAAACCACTTCCATAACCAATACTTCTCAAATTTCATTTTCGAAAGATACCAGATTTTTGATGGATTTCTCATTTTCATAACAGGTGCAGATTCTGTATACAAATTGCCGGATGCAAAGCCTGCTTTGTCAAATCCTGTTTCTAAGAAACAGGATGATTTTCCGTCATATATTTTTGCTTCTTTTTTATCTTTGATCCGACAGACTATTATATCTGCTACAACCTCTGCTTGTGCATGGGCAAACACGCCTGCTTTTGGGAGTGGTTTTCCAGAAGAAAGAAGAATAATATTTGCATCCCCGATAGCAAAAACGTTTGGATAGATTGTCTCAAGCGTATATTTATCAACAGGAATAAAACCTGTTTCATTTCCTAGACCCGCCTCTTTTATGACAGTTGCTCCTTGGTGGGGAGGAATAAAGAGCAGCAAATTAAAATCGTATTTCTCTCGTGAGGAGAAGACGAGCTTGTGTGTTTTTCCCAAAACCTCTTGCAGTTTTACTTGCGGATAGAAATTGATAGAACGCTTTTGGAGCATCTCTTTTATCAAATTACCAATGTGCTGTCCAGCAGATGGCATAGGAAGCAATTCGGGAGTAAAGACAGACAACTCTATATTTTGGCGCAAGTTTTTCTTTGCAAAATAGGCGTCAAGCAAAAAAGCGGCTTCGTAAGGAGCGGCAGGACACTTAAACGGAAGCGAGCTGATGACTATTGCAATTTTTCCTTTTGTAAATTTCTCAAGAGAAACCTTAAGTTTCTCCACGTCCTCAAAGCTGTAGAGATTGTACCCGGTACTTAAACCAACAATGTTTTCAGGAAACATCTGTGCACCAAGCGCAATAACTAAGTAGTTATATGAAAACTGGTGATGAGCGGTTTTAACAGTTTTTTCTTTGTGGTTTATTTTTGTCACCTCATCGGTAATAACCTCAATACCTTTTTTCTTAAGAAGAGACAAAGGCTTTTGTACATCTTGCGGTTTTCTTTCTCCTACCATCAGATGCAAAAAAGCAGGCGGGAACACATGGTTTTTCTGCTTATCTATAAGAATGATTCTTGCAGTCTTGCCAACCTTTTTTGCCAACACATTGGCTGTAACAACTCCTCCTATACCTGCGCCTAAAATAATGACTGTCAGTTGTGTTTTCATATCTATTAAAAACTAATTACTTTGTCGCTTTCAGCAATCAACTGGTATAATTCTTCAATCCCGCCTTCCGGACATTCTTTGCTACTGCCTTGTTTGCGAATCGTCATACATGTGCCGCAGGCAATAATCTGTGCGTTTTCCGACTCCAAGAACTTTTCAACTTGCTCTCTGACATTAAATTGAGAAGGAGTTGACTTTGCATACTCAACCCCCTCACCGGTAAGAAACACCGAAACTATATCTCCCTTGCTTAATGCAAGATTAGCAAGGCGAAAAGCGTTCCAGTTTGTTTCTGCGTTATTTGTTGAAAGAATAATAACAAGTCTCATAAAGTTATTTTAAAAACTTCTTTATATTTTCCCAAAAACAACTCAATTTGCGCTCGTGATTTTTTAAGACCTAAAGCGGCGGAGCGCAAGAAATCTTCTCCGTCTGATGTAATTGTATAGCTTCTTTTTTTGGGTCCGCTTTCTCCTTTCTTCCAATCAGATGTTACCCAACCATCTATCTCCATTCTTCTTAAGGTACGGTAAAGATTGCCCACATCAATAGCCTCATTACACTGCTCTTCCAGATTTTTCATGAGTTCATAACCATACGAAGAGTTTTCTGCTAAAAGCAAAAGAATACACGGCTCAATAAATCTTTCAATTGGGGCTTGACGAATTAGTTTTGAGTCGGATCCTGCAGAGTCTTGATTTATTACTCTGAATCGTCCTGAACATCCGCAAATATTACACATATATGTAAATATCATATAGCAAGAGGCGTTCTACGTCAAGTACCAATAAACTAACATAAAATTTATTAACCTTAAATCCAGATAAAATAGCTTGTTTTTCATAAAAAATCATGCTCCACAACTGCCTCCGCTTTGCGATTTCGGTAATAAATCTACAACTTCGTGAACAGGTGTGTCTATATTTGCAATCCATCCACCAATACTGGAATAGTCTTTTGACAATGCTAGTTTTGGATCAACATCTGTCCAATCGGTATTTTTAATTACGTTAAAATACAGCGCAGTTTCAATATAGTTTTGCGGGAACCAAAAGGAATTAAAAGCCAAAAGTGTTTTATAAATCTCACGATCTGATAACCCCTGCGAAACCCCAAGTTCAATTAGAGCCATTCCTGCTGAACCGTGATTGCAGTCTTGAAAAAATGTTGAGTTATTACAACAAGGACGATATGTACTATCTGCGATCATTTTTACTCGCTTTTGCTGTTCTGCAGTTAGTGAAATAAGTGGATATTTGTTAAAGTATGCTCCGCCATTTTCTTCTTTTCCCAGTGTCCACCCGCCGGTTGAAGCAAAATTATTCACATCCGGCCCATTCACCGGACTTTGCTTATTAATGTCCATTTTGTTTGATAAACCTATTGCCCACAAAATATTGACAATCCAGTTAGCGTTATTAGTATTGATCGTAAGTGGTGTTGTTGAAGACTTTGTTAAAAGATCTCTTTCTTCTTGTGGAATGCCACCGCGCGCTTTATATAAATCTTCCATTTTGGTCATATCAATTACGCCATCTGTTGCCATTTGCAAAACAATATTCCCCAATACTAACTGTGAAGTAAATCCTTCTTTCGGATTTACTTCTTCAAAAACCGCTAATTTTCGGTCTGTATAGTTTCCATTTTTAATATATCCTGTTGCAATTCTATTGAGATGAAAAATTTTTGCTACAAATGGTTTTATCGGATAAAAATAATTGTAAAACACAAGCAATTCAAAAACGAATGCTAGAAACAAAATAAAAGAAAATTTCTTCCTAAAGACGATTTTGTTCTGTCTATTATTTTTATCTTCTTCTGTTTGATTTCTACTTTTCTTTACTTCTATAGAATAAGAGGTAATTTCAAGGTTACAGCTTGGATGCTTTTTACACCAGCTCTCACATTTTTCCTTCCATTTTTCTTCGGTATATGTAAGTTTGCAGATCGTACACGTATATCGTTCGTTTCTTTTGCTTTTTTCCATTGTGTGTTAAAGATTATGATGATCCTCCGCAGCCATCGGAGTTTGCGAGGACATCGGTAATTTGTTTCGCGGTAAAATGGTAATGTCTCACCAGATATTTACTTAACCCTTCGTATACATACCATCTCCAGCATTTACAGCAACAGTATCCTTTCTCGGGAGAGGCAGCAACAGCCACGTCAAGCACTTTTTGTTCAGCCGCAGTGGGAGTAATTATTTTATCATACACAAGTAGTTGTTTGGCAAGTTTTGCCGAAATATCGTATGGGTCAGAGGGAATAACGGAAACGTCCTTATATTTCTTAAGATTGGTTACTTGTTCTGCATATTTACTTTCTACCATCGGACTGCAACAAGATCCTTGCAATCTAGAATTGTCTGGCATATTTGGAATAGACTGTTGAAAGCTTGATGAACAAGATGAGTTTCCGTGTGTGCTTAGGAAATCAAATCTTGCCGCCAAAACTTTATCCACCGGACTAAAAGATCTTTGTTGTAAGGATGATCCTGGTGAGATGTTAAAAGGTCTTGCTACTGCAATATATAAATACCCAATTCCTAAAACGGTTAAAGCTATTATCAAAAATGTTTTTGTGTTTATTTTTTCATTATTCATATTTTTTGTTTTAAACTTGCAAAAAAGCTAAGAAAGGAAACAAAGGGAAATAACGGGAATTTTAAGCGTAGATTTTAGGATGGAGTATGCCCGAAGAGAAGGCTAAAAGAAGCTTATCAAGACCAATGCCTAGATGTTCTTGTTGATAAGAGTTTAATCTGCTAGACGCGGGAGGCGATAATGCAGAAAGTGTTCTTGTGTAAAACACAATCGCAACAAAAAACATCCCTAGCAGAAAAAGCAGAGAGGCGCTTGTAAAAGGAAGTGCTTGAAATATCTGCTGCCACTTTGCAATGTGCTGGGTTAAGCCCATATGACAAGGTGTTAAGGAATTACTGGATAAAGGACAGTTGGTCATTTTTCCGTCCTTATATGTCATACCCAGATTTACTCCAAAAATGCCGATGAAGATGAAGCTAATTAAAAAGAAAACGGAAAGGAATCTTTTCACTCTTTTATAATAAACAGAACGATATTATATTGTCAACTATCAAAATACTCGAGCATTTTTTCTCTATTTGGAGTATAATTGGTTTGATGCATAAAACATTTTTCGCGAGCGGGTTTTTGTATCATCTGCCTTCTGAACAAATTCTCCTACAGCATGATAAGTCGTTAAGTTCTCTTTGGTCGTTATTTGAAGAACAAGGCAATAAGAACGAGAATCCTATATCTGTATTTCAAAAAGCTGTCTACAATAAACTCCATATAAAACTCCATGAGAAAATAATTTATCCAGTCTATGACTATTTTAAGAAAGATACGGGAGCAAATTATTATATATTCTATGCCCAAATTGCTCTAAAGAATAAAGAAAATTTTTCTAAAAATAATTCTCTTACAGAATGGCTTACTTTTAAACAAGTAACGAAACTTCCTTTGTCCGACCAAGCAAAACAAGATATTATTGTGACACAGCGTGTTATCAAAGCCAAGGCTCGGGACGAAGAAGCAAAACTTATACAAAAGTGAGTGCTGTACCTTTCTTTCCGGCGCGTCCTGTTCTTCCTATCCTATGGATATAATCGTCATAAGACGCAGGAGCATCATAGTTAATCACATGGGTTACGTCTTCAATATCTAGTCCGCGCGAAGCAACATCTGTTGCTAAGAGTACCTGGATTTCACTATTTTTAAATCTATTCAGAGCTTGTTGTCTTTGATTTTGACTTTTATTTCCATGAATCGCCGCCGCGCGGAATCCTCGACTAATAAGCTCATTTGTTAATTTTTGTATGCTCCATTTTGTCCTTCCGAAAATAAGCACTTTATCAAAGCCCGATTTACTTAAAAGATCATGGAGTACATCTATCTTAGACCTGCCATCTGTTAGTCTTATAACGTCCTGATCTATATTTTCCGCAGTCTCCTGTTTTCTTACCGAAACCGTTACGGGATTTGTTACAAAGCTCCGTAATATGTCTTGAGTTTTAATATCAACTGTAGCGGAAAAAAATAAAGATTGTCGGACGCTCGGCAATAGGGAAATCAGATACTTAATGTCTTTTATAAACCCTACGTCAACCATTCTATCCACTTCATCCAGAACCACATTCCCAAAAAGCATTAAATTTAATTCTCTGCGCATTATCAAGTCTTTTAATCTTCCCGGAGTACCGATAACAAAATGCGGATTATGACGAAGAAGATAGGTTTGACGTTTAATATTTACCCCTCCGACAACCGCAACAGCTTCCAAATCTGTACCTTTCGCAAATATCTTAAACTCGTCTCCTATCTGTATAGCGAGTTCGCGGGTCGGAACAACAATTAAAACCCTTTGACTCCTGTCAAGATATGATTTATTAATAAGAGAGATAAGAAAGGCGGCAGTTTTACCTGTGCCGGTATTGGCAATGCCGATAACGTCGCGGCCGGAAAGAATCTGCGGAATTGCCTTTTCCTGAATTTCTGTAGGAATAGAATATCCATGTTCCTCAATATTTCTTTTTAGTTTATCCTCGATCGCAAACATTGTAAAACGCGCGGTTGATACATATTCCGCTTGTTTAGATTCATTTGCTCTTTTTATAAAAAGGTTTGGATCAAGTTTTTTTACGTATCTATTAGCTCTATTTCTAAAATTAGCTCTTCTGGGATAAAAATTATTACCATGTCCGTACATATTTATCTCCTTTCTAAAAATGGATTAGTTTAATGCGATAAGAAGATACGAAGTTAAATGGAGTATCTTTATCTTTTTAAAAAAATCAAAATGTGAAAAGATGTACTCGCGTACAATCTGTGACTGATTGCATTATACCATAAACTATTATATTTATCTAAATCAACTAATATTTAACACATAGAACTAAATATTGACATTTTCCATTGATAAAGTGGTAAAATAAGATTCGTAAAATGAAAAAAATTAACTTTTTCTTAGCCATTTTCTATCTTATTTTTCTTTTTATTACTTTTTCAAAACCAAGCATAGCTAAGGGATTACAAACAAACGGAATAGAACAGACGCCTAAACAAATGTTTTATACAGGAAACGTAGTTAGAATTCTAAAACAAGGCGAAAAGACAATCGCAGGAATAAAAAATCCTTTCCAAATTTTACAAATTAGAATTCTTGACGGCACGGATAAAGGAAAACTAATCACCATAGATTATGGAGGAATTGTTAGTCTTACCCCTCAACAAGAAGTTAAAGTTGGTGATACGGTTATTTTGCAAAACACACAAAATGCTCCAAACGGAAAAAACGGCTACATGATTTACGACAAATATCGTCTTACTAATATCATTTATATTGCTATTGTTTTCTTCTTGCTTGTAATTCTGATTGCAGGATGGAAAGGTTTAGGATCATTGTTTGGACTTTCTGTCAGCCTTGCTGTTATTCTGTTATATATGATTCCGCAAATCCTTTCAGGCTCAAATCCGTTGCAAACAAGCATTATCGCCTCGCTTGTTATTTTGCTTATTACAACCTATTTAGCACACGGCGTATCAAAACAAACAACAGTTGCCTTATTTTCTACGTTTGTTTCTCTTATGATTACAGTTTTTCTTTCTTCTTTCTTTGTACGAGTAACAGAACTTTCAGGAATGACTAGCGAAAACTCGACGCTTCTTTTCGGACCAACAAGTCACATAAATCTGCAGGGATTGCTTCTAGCAGGTATTATTATTGGCACCCTTGGCGCGTTAAACGATATTACCACCACACAATCGGCAACTATTTTTGAACTTGCACAACATGAAGAGAAGGCTTCTTTTCAAAAACTCTTTGTCAAAGGATTCTATATAGGACGTGAACATATAGTATCCATGATAAATACACTTGTGTTAGCATATGCTGGCTCTGCCCTTGCTCTGCTTCTATTCTTTGTACTCAATCCGCAAAAAATACCTTACTGGGTAATTATTAATAATGAAGATTTGAGCGACGAGATTATTCGAACCTTAGCGGGCAGTATGGGACTTATACTTGTTGTTCCGATTGTAACGTTCTTTGCGGCATTTGTATTCGATAAAAAAGTACAACAGTTCTTCAGAAATCTTATTTAATAAATACCGAAATTATATCTTATTAAATCGTGAAGAGAAAACCTAAAGACTGAAAGAACCAAGGAGCTTGTGAATTTAACACTCTGCCATTTTGGGCACTAATAGTATTACTAACATCTGCACTTACGGGTATAATTCCAAAAAGATGTCTTTCCAAAATACCGGTTGTTTGATATACGGGCGCACCGTTTTGCATAGATAAATGCATGCTGTTTAACACTGTTGGTTTATATGCAGGAGAAATGCTATTTAAAGCTTGAGAAGGCAAAGTGTTAATAATCGTTATTCCCGAGGGGGTTTTTATAGCAAGAGTTTTGCTTACAGGATCTATTATAATCGGATCTTGTGTTTGAACCATAACCCCATTGTTGTTTATAGTAACAGTTCCGTTGCTTGAAACATTAATTGAAACAGTTCCGGCAGAGGTTTTCTGAAGCGTTATAATTGGAGAATTAGAAAAAGAAATTGCTCGCTTTGTATTTTGACCGTTTTGGTTTTCTATATTAACACTTGCTCCTGATCCGGAAGCATTGGCTGGATTTACTTCAATATTCTTAACTTCGTTATTGCTAATCTTATTTTCTATTTCCTGCTTAGCTATTTCCGTATTTTTCTCTTTTTCTAAATTAGTGGGCTCAGGAGTATCCGAAGGCTCTGGATTATCTGCCTCATTCTGTTTTACCTCAGGCGAATTATTATTGGAATCACTGCCGGAAGAATTTCTATCAGCATAAACAGTCATAAATAAAGAGTTTTTGTATACGGCTGATTTTGCTAAACCCAACCCAGCCAAAACAAAAACAATAACTCCGATAATAGTGAATAAATTAACCAATTTAGTTTTAGAAGATTTCATTTTTTATATCAAAAAACTATATACAACTCTTGGCTTCAAATTAATACTACCCCTTAGCACATAACTCTGTCAAGTTTTTAATTTACTTAATTCAGCTTTAAATTAAAACTGTTATGATCTAAAATACTTTATGTTGCAACTTTATGATAAAATCATCTTATTATATTAAAATATAATAAGATTAAGATTTTTTCTGACTTAGTCCATCACGTTAATGATTTATTAGGTTAATAAAACATGAAAGAAGAAGTGTCGGCAGAAAAAATAATACACCACAGTAAAGAAGATGCACACGAAGCAAATCACACCAAAAAGCTCAATTGGTTACGAGCGGCTGTTTTGGGAGCAAACGATGGCATTGTCTCTCTTGCCGGATTAGTTGTAGGAGTAGCTGGAGCCACTTCATCCAGTTCGGTTATTTTTACAGCAGGAGTTGCAGGAATTATCGCAGGCGCAATTTCTATGGCAACAGGAGAGTATATTTCCGTTAGTAGCTCAAGAGATACAGAAAAAGCGCTCCTTGAGAAAGAACTATACGAACTAAAACATTATCCAAAAGCAGAGTTAGAAGAACTTGCATGTATATACGAGAAAAAAGGGCTAAGCAAGGCTACTGCAATGACTGTTGCAAAAGAATTAAGTTTAAAAGATGCCGCGGCAGCACATTTTGATGCAGAATTGGGAATTGATCCAAACAATTTAACTGAACCATGGCATGCCGCACTTGCTTCAGCTGCCTCTTTTTTCATAGGCGCTTTGATACCTATTATTGCCATAATACTTCCTCCTGAACCGTTACGTATCCCTGTTACATTTATTTCTGTAATTGTGGCATTGTTCATAACAGGAATATTGAGTGCAAAGGTAAGCGGCGCAAACGTCTTAAAAGCAACTATACGTGTTGTTATTGGCGGAGCTTTTGCAATGATAGTAACATATAGCATTGGAAGGATTTTCGGAATCAAGGGAATTTAATGATTGCCCCGCTTTTAGCTCTGTAACTCTGCGTGTACGAATCCTGCAAATCCTCAACTCCAAAATTGGCCGCTTCAAATAACTTAATTAAATAAAACAGTATTTGGCAATAAAACCAGTTATAAGTGATTTTGCTGTATATGGTTTTATGCATATTATTTTTTCTTAATATTTCTTCCGGCGCCTGTTCGTTTCCGTATAAACCGTATAAAACGGCACTTTCTCTTACTTGTTTTCTTTTTACATACAACTCCGTTATCTTTTTAAGTTTTTCTACCTCAATTCTTACTTCTCTATTTTTTGCTAAAAGCAATACATATTGTCTTTTTTCTAGACGCTGTTTTATTGTTTTGTTGTCCATAGATAATTGACGCATTTTTACAAGCTGTGATTTATTGAC
>JAJZOC010000096.1 GCA_021852095.1 bacterium
ATGGCTCTTGGTAATCCCTAAGCTTTTCCGGTTTTGGATAAGACTGTAGCGATAGCCGCGGTCAACGTGGTTTTTCCATGATCAACGTGTCCAATCGTTCCGATATTAACATGGGGTTTTGTTCTTTCAAATTTTTTTGCGTCTGCCATAATTTAAAAAAAATAATCCCTAATAAATTTATTAGAGTAAAATCACTATACAACAATTTTTTTTACACGTCAATAGTCAAAACATAATTAAAAAGCAAAAGCTTACTCTATCGTGATATAATTTAGATATGTTAACAGCAAAAGAAATAATTGATATTTATGTATCTTTTTTTGAGAAAAGAGAACACGCACGAATCCTAAATTCCCCGCTTGTGCCGGAAAATGATCCAACCACTCTTTTTACCTCATCCGGCATGCAGCCTTTAATCCCTTATCTGCTCGGGGAAGCTCACCCCCAGGGAAAAAAGTTAGTTAATGTTCAAAACTGTTTCCGAGCCCAGGATATAGATGAAATCGGAGACAACCGTCATACGACTTTTTTTAGGATGCTTGGTAACTGGAGTTTGGGAGACTATTTTAAACAGGAACAATTGCCGTGGTTCTTTGAATTTTTAACAAAAGAGTTAGGATTGCCAAAAGAAAAACTTTATCTCACAATTTTTACAGGCAGCGAAGGCGTTCCGAAAGACAACGAATCTTATGAAATTTGGAAAAGCTTAGGGATTACCAAGAGCCATGTCTTTTTTTACGACGTTCATAAAAATTGGTGGAGCAGGTCGGGAACTCCGGAGCAAATGCCAATCAATGAAATAGGAGGTCCCGATTCGGAAGTTTTCTATGAATTTACAAATGTTGAGCATGATAAAAAATTCGGAGAAAAATGCCACCCGAATTGCGACTGCGGACGCTTTTTGGAAATCGGTAATTCTGTTTTTATTCAATACAAAAAAAATAGTGCTGGCCAACTGGAAGAACTGCCGCAAAAAAATGTCGATTTTGGAGGAGGACTGGAGAGATTGCTGGCGGCAGTTGAGAATCAAAATGACATTTTCCAAACCAATCTCTTTGCGCCAATTATAAAATCCATAGAAAAAGCTACAGAAAAAAACTATCAAAACTGCAAAAAAGAAATGCGGATTATTGCCGATCATTTTGTAGCTTCAGCATTTATTATTTCCAATAATATTAAACCTTCGAATAAAGAACAAGGATATATTTTAAGAAGACTTATACGACGGGCTTTTGATAATTTTCATAAATTAGGCGGCAAAGATATATCCCCGGTTCTTGAAAAAGTTGTCGAGCAATATAAGGAGACCGATCCGGATCTTCCAGAAAAGTTTGAAGAAATTAAAAATACTATTTCGGAAGAAGGACAGCGATATAAACAAACTCTTAAAATCGCCAAGCAATTTATTGCTAAAAGGTATCCTTCGACAGGCTCAGGACAAGTCACTGGCGATGAAATTATGGGAATAACGGAAATTTCACCTGATGATGCTTTTTTGCTTTACACAACCCACGGCTTATCTCCTACCCAAATCAAAAGTTTGGGATATATATTTAATGAGCAGGATTTTGCAAAGAAGATGAAGACTCACCAGGATCTTTCAAGAAAAGGAGCAGTTAAAAAATTTGCAGGAGGACTGGCAGATCATTCTGAAAAAACAATTATGGGACATACGGCAACCCATCTTCTGCATCAGGCAATAAGAGATCTTTTAGGGAATAATGTTCATCAAGCAGGCAGTAATATTACATCTGAACGAATCCGCTTTGATTTTAATTATGATAGAAATCTAACCGATATGGAACTTAGTAAAATAGAAAAAATTGTTAATGAAAAAATCCGCGAAAATCTCCCGGTTCATTTTGAAATAATGCCGCTTAAAAAGGCAAAAGAAATCGGCGCGATAGGACTTTTTGACGATAAATATGCAGAGAAGGTTAAGGTTTATTTTATAGGCGATTATTCCAAAGAGCTTTGCGGAGGACCGCATGTGGATTTTACAGGAAAGCTTAAAAGGTTTACTATATTAAAACATGATAATATAGGCAAAGGATATAGAAGGATATATGCCAATATAGGTGATTAATTTATGAAACTGCCTTTTTCTTTTTCTCTCCCAAAAAAAGAAGAACCGGAATACTTTCTTGCACTTCTATTAAGAGACGAAAAAGCAACTGCCGTAATCTTTGAAGAAATTAACGGAAAAATTAAAGAAATCGGAGAAAGCGAAGAATATTTTAGCGAGTCCGTAGAAAATTCCTCCGATGAAGAATGGTTAAATGTTTTAGATAAGATAATTTCTAAGGCAGAAGGAGCGCTCCCCGAAAACGTCCAGACACAAAAAACAATATTCGGACTAAAAGAAAACTGGATATTGGAAAACCATATAAAGAAAGAATATCTCGAAAGAATTAAAAAAATAAGTAAAACCCTTGATCTAACACCTATAGGATTTATAGTAATATCGGAAGCAATTGCTCATCTCTTGGAAAAAAAGGAAGGCGTTCCCGTATCCGCAATACTCACCCAAATTGATAAGAAAAATATTACGATATCTTTGATTCGGGCGGGAAAGATAGCTCGTACTCAAACTGCTCCCATACAGGATTCTATAGTAAAAACTGCGGATGATTTACTTCACTATTTTACCGACTATGCGATTTTACCTTCAAGAATAATTCTTTTAAATTCGGAAGACAGCGACTATCTTAATCAACAGTTTATTTCTCATACGTGGAGCAAAAGCCTTCCTTTTATGCATGTTCCGCAGGTATCCATATTGCCAAAAGGTTTTGACGCCCAAGCAGTTCTATCGGGAACCGCAACACAAATGGGATTTGAAATGCTTGGACAAGATCTTCCTTCGAAAAAAAGCAAAGACGACGAATCTCTTAAAGAAGATAAAGAAAGTATAGATGAAGCAAAAGAAGACATCGAGACTCTGGGGTTTTTAAAAGAAGAAGATATTGCTCATATACATTTAAAAAAAACAAACATACCAGAATCTCTAGAAGAAGAAACCGAAGAAAAAGAACTAGCAACATTTTCAGAACCTTCAAAAACTCAAGTCTCTAAAAATAGATCTGCCATACAGAAAAACATACTGGCATTCCTAAACACCGCTGTCTTATCATCAAAAAAAATAATACCGAAAATACGGATACCTTCTCTTCCCATGCCAAAGAAAAAAGGGCTATTTATTGTCCCCTTGATTCTAGCCGTTTTTATAGCAATTTTTGTTTTGTATATATTTATGGCAAAGGCAAAAGTTACGATATCTATAAAACCAAATGTGATGCAGCAAACACAAGCTGTTACTTTGTCTAGTGATTCAAATACGGACTTCTCCAAAAATATTATCCATGTTGATAAAATATCCGTTTCCGAAACAGGCAGTGCTTCGACAAACTCTACCGGCACAAAGGAAATCGGCAACAAGGCAAAAGGAACAGTAACTATTCGGAATATATCAACCAATGCGATTACATTATCGTCTGGAACAGTAATAACTTCTTCAAATGGTTTGAATTATACTCTTGACAATAGCATAAATATTGCTTCAAACTCTGCCTTTCAAACTACTCCTCCAACGCAAGACGTTTCCGTAACTGCCTCCGATATTGGCAGTAACTACAATCTTCCTTCTGGAACTCAATTCACAATAGGCAGTAATTCATCTATAGGCGCTGTTAATAATGATCCGTTTTCCGGAGGATCTAAAAAAGAAATTACTGTTGTTTCTATGAACGACTATGAGAAACTGCTTGCCGAAATTCCCAAAAACATGGAAAGCAAAGCAAAAAATGATATCGCACAGAAAGTTTCTCAAGACATGGGTATTATTCCAACATTAACTAACGAAACCATAACCGGTAAACATTTCAGTAAAAATGTAGGAGACCAGGTCTCCAGTGTAACACTTACAGCAACTGTTTCTTATCAAAGTCTGTCTTATAATAAAACTGATCTTAAAAATTTTTCTCTTAACCTATTTAAACAGCGGATTCAAAATGAAACAGTCGGAACAAACGGCATAAGCTTTTCTCTTACAAACATTAAAGAAAATAAAGATAAAACAGTAACTGCTGATATTAACGCCAAGGCTTCCCTTATACCACAGATAAATACAAAAAACTTGATAACACAAATACAAGGCAAGTCTTTCCAAAACGCAGAAGCTGCAATCCTAAAACTGCCGCAAGTACAGAATGTTTCTATTACGCTTTCTCCGCCTTTACCCATACTCCCTCGCGTACTGCCCAGAATAGGAAAAAATATAGATATTATTATATACCCCTCTGCTTTCAAAATGAAATAAGTATAATACCTAACGTAGTAATCATTTTATTATGTTTGGATTATTTAGTTAGATAAATCTCTATTTTGAAAGCTACAGTAGGTATATACCACACAATTTTATAAAATGATTACGAAGTGGTATAAAAAACAATGAGTAAATACTATTATAAATATAAAAAAACAAAAAACCTTAAGCGATTATCGCGGTTTATGAGCTTACTGATCTTTCTAACGGGAATTATCATGGCTGGCTACATTTTTTTTCCCATACTATCGTGGCAAATATACTTTGCGCCTGTTTTTGCATCTAACGACTTAACAGTGCCAATACCTAACGCCAGCATTGTAGGACCGAATAATTTAGGGAGTCTCGTTACTTCAGAGATATCCAATATAACAGGAACTGATTACAGTAACGCCCAAACCTGGTTCCCAAATTTAAAAATAGAAAACAATAAGCCAGTAAAAAATATACCATTTTTTAATCTTTCTATTCCTAGACTGGGTATTAAAGACGCTGTTGTTTCAACCACAGATTATGATCTGGACAAACACTTAATAGATTATGGGGGAACAGCCATTCCTCCTGACATCGGGAACGCTGTTATATTCGGACATTCAACTCTGCCGCAATGGTTCAATCCCAAGAATTACAAAGCAATATTCGCAACTACGTACAGACTCGGTCTGGGAGACAAAATCCTTATAACAGTCGCAAACGTTACATACAAGTATGTTATAGACAGTATAACAGTTGTTAATCCTGATAATACATCTATGTTTAATCAAGATGTTAATAATAGTTATATAACCTTAATAACATGCACTCCGCCCGGAACAACATGGAAACGACTTGTTATAAAAGCAAGACTTGTAAAGATATAAACACATGAATATAAAACGTCTGGTACAATATATTTTGTTTCTCATCGAATCTATAGTAAAATACATTATATCGCAAGCTATTAAACAAATAGTGAATATTTAATGAAAAGATCTACGGTAGCTATTATTTTTTGTCTAATTATTTTTCTTGGCGGTTATTTATGGTGGAACAATGGAATTTCTCCTGTTAATACCGCAAACCATAAAATGTCTATTTTTGTAATTAAAAAAGGAGAGTCTACGCGTGACATAGCAACTTCTCTTAAAAATAAGGGATTTATTAAAGATCCGGTCGTGTTTTTCCTGCTTTTAAAAAAACTGGGGCTGGATAGTAAAATTGAGGCTGGAGATTTTAGACTGTCTCCTTCCATGAGTGCTCAGGAAATCGCCCAAACCCTAACCCATGGCACATTGGATATATGGATTACTATCCCCGAGGGAAAAAGGGCTTTAGAGATAGCAGAGATCCTAAAAAATAGCCTGCCAAGCTATAAAAAAAGCTGGAACGCGGTTCTGGAACAAAATGAAGGATATCTTTTTCCCGATACATACCTTATACCAAAAGATGCTAGTATTAATCTGATTGTTTCTTTAATGAGGGAAAATTTTACAAAAAAATTTAACAGCATAAAAAATTTAAAAACAACTAATTTAACAACTAACCAAACCGTAATTTTGGCGTCTATTATAGAAAGAGAGGCAAAATTTGCAAAAGACAGACCGCTTGTTGCGTCTGTACTTATCAACAGATTGAATGCAGGGATGGCTCTTGGCGTAGATGCAACAATACAATACGCCTTGGGTTACCAACCGGATCTTAAAACATGGTGGAAACCTAACCTCACGAAAGAGGATCTTGGTATAAATTCTCCGTATAATTCTTATATAAATCCCGGTCTCCCGCCAACGCCGATATCAAATCCGGGAATCTACGCACTTGAAGCGGCTTTACACCCGGCAAACACAGACTATTTTTACTATATATCGGATAAATACGGAAATCTCCATTTCTCAAAAACACTCCAGGGACAAAATGCAAATATTATAAAATACGGGCTATAGTATAGCACCATAAATATGGCTGTTAGGACGTATCACAATCATTATCGTTTTAGCTACACTACTTCTCTTAGGCGGCATTTCTCCTCTTTGGTATTTGTGCTTTTGGCCATAATCTTAATCTTGATTTCCGGAATAAATTTCATAACTCCAAGAAGCACTGTTAATTTTAGCGAGCTTTCTCCGCTCATCATTTTTGAAGCGAGTCTTAATACCTTGCTTCGCCTGTCTATCGCATATTTTTTTTCCTTGCTGTTTGCTATTCCGCTTGCTCTTTTTATAACAAAAAACCAAAAAATAGAAAAAATACTTCTTCCGATAAGCGATATTGTCCAATCGGTGCCGATACTGGCTTTTTTCCCTATTATAGTGCTGGTTTTTGTAAAGATTAACTTTTTTAACGGGGCGGCAATTTTTATTCTATTTATGGCAATGATATGGAATATTGTTTTTAGCCTTATCGGAGGATTAAAAACCATTCCCCAAGATGTTAAATCCGCGGCAGAAATATTTAAAGCAAGGGGGTTAAAAAAACTTTGGTTTGTTACTTTGCCTTCTGTTTTTCCCTCGATTGTTACCGGTTCTTTTTTAGCCTGGGGACAGGGATGGAATATATCAATTATCGCAGAGGCGCTTCACAATTATATTCCGCACGGTTCTTATTCTCAAGATCTTTTTGGATTGGGCAGTCTTTTGGTAAATTCTTTTGCTCAAGGAAAAAGTTCGGTATTTTTAGCTTCTCTTATTACAATGATATTTATCATCAGCGTTTTAAATTTATTTATCTGGCAGAAATTATTGCATGTTTCAGAAAGGTACAAATTTGACTGATATTATAACGTTTAATAGCGTTAACAAAACTTATCCCTTAGCTAAAACTAGAGCTCTGTCTGATTATTCTATAACAATCGAAAAGGGCGAATTTTTTTGTTTGGTAGGTCCATCCGGATGCGGAAAATCAACAGTCTTAAAATTAATCGCAGGACTGGAAACGCCATCAAGCGGGAAAATAATTGCTCCGGAAAATATCGGTATGGTTTTTCAGCTTGGAGCGCTTTTTCCCTGGCTGACAGTTGAAGAAAACACTGCCTTCGGATTAAAAATGAAAGGAACTGATAAAACAAAAATCCGTGAATTAACCAATAAATATTTGGATCTTGTTAATCTTAGAGAATTCCATAAAAAATATCCTCGGGACTTATCCGGCGGACAAAGACAAAGAGTGGGAATAGCCAGGGCACTTGCCATAGAACCGGAAGTTTTACTTTTGGATGAACCGTTTTCCGCCCTTGATTTTTTAACCACCGATGAACTCCATAAAGATTTATTAAATATCTGGCAGGAAACAAAAAAAACGATAGTTATGGTGTCGCATTTAATGGAAGAGGCGGTTTTATTAGCAGACAGAGTTGGGATTATGAGAGATGGAAAACTCTGCAAAGTAATTCAGGTCAGCCTGCCAAGACCAAGAAGCTACAAAAAGGAAGATTTTGTAAACGAAGTCCAAAAAATAAAAAACATAATTGGGGAATAATTACTCTTTTTAAAAACGGACAATTAAGGTCTTATCCCCCCAAGGCTTGTCATATTGTATTACACTGTATTACATCTGCCAGAGAATTCGAATTTACTGTAGCCAGATTTCAGCCCCAACAATGTCATGAACTCCAGTAGCAAGATATGATCCAAATACTGCATCTATAACTTGGTTTTGTCCAGGAGCTACATTAATAGAGTATTGACCAATACTTCCTTGGATTGTTTTATTTTCGTTATTAACAATTTCTAATTTTTGATTTGCGGTTACTTTTACACACCTTGGTTCTGCCACATTATCTATCCCGAATGTCACCACAACAATTTGATCAGTTGATGGTCCTGTACAAATACCTGAAGCTGGAGTTTGTGAATCAGCCGGTATTAAGGTATTTTTCGTCTGATTCTGATCGGTGAATTTAAAGGCGGAGAGAATTTGGTTAAACAGCTGATCATCATTTGGTTGAAGTGTTTTCTCCCAATAAAGCGTAAAAATATTATTGTTTTTTATGAAAAATATGCTTGGTCCAGGATTGCCTGCTCCAGGTAAACCATTTATTTGAATTGCGGGCATAGAATCTATAGTAAGTGCTTTTTGCGTAATAGGCGAAAACCCACCAGGATTAGACCCAGAATTAGATTTAAATTTTTCTTCGTATGCTAGTGTCGATTGAACAACGTCATTGTTGACATAATTAGTAAGTGTCTCCATTTTTGTATTTGTTCCAATAGACACATATATTCCTGAAAGCATACCTCCTCCTGGACCATTTGTAACGGGATCGGGAGTAAATGTTATATCAAGTAAACTATTATTCCCTGTAGGAATAGGTTCATTTACTAAACGCCAATCAGTAGGATATTTTATTGAAAATCCATACACTGTATTTGTATATGTCTTCCAATTTGCAGTTGGGTTAGAAATGGTAGGAGAAACAACGCTTACTTGTTGTTTTTGTGTTACATGCTGTTTCTGTGTTGGTTGAGTAGCGACTTGACTATTTTTTCTTGTTCCCAGAATATATCCAATAATACCAAGTGCTATACAAAAAGCTACAATCGTAAATCCTATGGCAAGGGTTTTAAACCAGTTGTAAGAATTATTGGGCGATTGATAAACTGGCGCAGGCGGAATTGCTGGTTGTAGCGGAGGTTGTGTTTCTTGATTATCCATCAATAAAATTATCTCACTAAAGAAAGTTGTTTGTCAAAATTATAAAATTTCTCTCTTTTCTTAATTAAGATTTCTAAATTCAATGTAAAACTGATTTTTACATCCTTCAAAAGTAATTTTGGCTTGTTTAAAAATATCATTTCTTCCAAGGATACATTTAAAAGCATTTATTCCTTCTGCTATATTCAGGCTTAGACGGAAGTTATGTCCAAATACTTCTGCTTCTATATTTTTCGCTGTATGATAAACAAAAGATCCGCTTGCTGTAAATCCTTGCTTTTTCGGCAGTTTTATCCAATCTATATTAAGAGCTTCGGCAATTATCGTAGAAATCAAACCATACTCGGCTCCCGAATCTACTAAAGCAAAGGATGACATTTCGTATTTACCATTTATGAAAGTTACCGGAAGAATTGGAGCTAAAACGCCAGTTCTTTCAAAACCTGGCAAAAGACTATATTTTATTGTATGAATCATTACTCTATATCCCTACGAAATTTGAGTAGGATTCTCCAACGGGAAAATAATACAGTTTTTCTTTTACATCTTTTGCCTTTTTCATTGTTTCTTTTAAATTCTCGCCATGAAAAACTACACGTTTAAAATCGTGCGATATTGCTACCCACCCTTTTCTATATCCTTTAAGTAATCTAATAAAATCAATTTTATCTTGTCTCATGAGAATATTATAACTATGTTGACAAAAAATTGCAAAATGAAACTACTTCAGAGTTCGGGATGAGTTGATTGTCGCTATTATTGAGTAAATTTAAAGGTGGAGAGGATTTGGTTAAGAAGTGTCTGATCGACCTTATTAATTGAAAACTCTACTGTTTTATTTTTCATTGGCAATAAAACAACATAATGGATGCTTGTACTTGGTGGTTGATAATCCGTAATTGAAGTTACATATATTTTTATTACTTGTATTCCATTTATCTCAGATTTTGATTTAGTGACTGTTGTTTTAACTGTATTCTTCGCTCCAAAATCACCTTCCATGAGTGTTCCTATACTATCCTTAAAATCTTGATCTATCCTATCAATAGGGCTATTTTCTACTATTAAATCAAATGTCCGGGGGCCATTCTTGGGATTGTCATAAATGAATCGAATATCTGTTTCTAAATCTTTTGTGCTGTACTTTAGATTCTGTGTAATATCTTCAGTTGACCAGCCAACAGGATACTTGATTGTGAAGCCTTGAGTCGTATATGTCTTCCAATTTGCGGTTGGGTTAACGGTTACAGAGGGTGCTGTGGTTGTCGGAACAATAGCGGAAGAAGTGGGTATTGCTGATTTTGAGGTCTGTTGGATAGATTCGTTTGATTGATTCTTCTTGGAATTGAAAATATATACCCCCATT
>JAJZOC010000005.1 GCA_021852095.1 bacterium
TCTTAGAAAAGAATCTATTTTTACCCTATTGTGGGCTCCGTCCAGAATAAATATACTGCCTGAAAAAGTTAACACTTCGAATCTGCCCGGGAAAACAGCAGTTATAAGGGCTTTTGCTAAAAATCTCTCCCCTATTTGAAATCCGAATTTTTTTAATTCTCTTACTGTTGTAAGAGCTATAGCGGCATTGCTTGCTTGATACGTTCCTTTAAGCGCGATTAAGAATCTTTTTTTATAGGTTTGTGTAGAAAAATCAAACATCACTCCTTTTTTTCTTTCGCTTATCACCTTATAGTTAAAATCTTTATTTAATTGTTTAAGAGTAGCCTTTGATTCCCGAGAACGTTTTTCTATAAGAGAAATAATAGATGGCTGTATAACTCCTGTAATCACAGAAGGCTTAATTTTGCCTATATGTTTTAGATTTTTTATCCTAAACGTTGCCTCTTTCGCAATTCTATAAACAGTATTGCCAAGAATTTGCGTGTGATCCAAGGAAATATTATTCAGAACAAAAATCAAAGGATTTATAAGGTTAGTAGCGTCATATTTTCCCTCTATTCCAACTTCTACAACGGCAATGTCAACCTTTTCTTTCGCGAACAGAACAAAAGCCATTGCCAAAAGTATTTCGTAATACGAAGCGGGTCCGTATTTACTTTGCCGCATCGTTTCTAATTTTGGTATTAGCTCGTTTAAAAGATTAATGAACTTTTTATCGGATAAAAAAATATTATTGATCTGCATTCTTTCCGTAATATGCTCAAGGTGCGGGGAAAGTGTTAAGCCTGTTTTATAGCCTGCCAGGGTTAGCGTATGGGAAATTAGATAGCTGGTAGATCCTTTGCCCGATGTTCCGCTTATAACAACAGATGGAAATTTATTTTGAGGATCGTTAAGGAGCTTAAGCAAATAAGCCATTCTGTCAAGCGGGTTACTGGATGGATCAGCGCTGTGATCTATAATAAATGGAATAAAACCTTCTAGGTATTTTCTTGCCTCACGATATGTTTTTATCATTGATGGCATTGTACGTTAAGTTCTCTTTCTATTCAATGTCAAGGACTTATCTCTGACTTATAATGATAGATTTTGTTCTATTGTTTTTATATGATTTTTCGTCTATTTTTAGTATATGGATAACGTGATTCTTCATTTAGATTTTGATTCTTTTTTTGCCAGCGTAGAACAGCAATATAGTCCTGTTTTTCGCGGCAAGCCTTTCGTGGTTACGGCTCAAAATGGCAGAACCTGTATTATTGCCTCCAGTCGGGAAGCCAAAAAATTAGGTATAAAAACAGGCTGCCGTTTATGGGAAGCGAAAAGGATTTGTCCCGATCTTCTTATAGCTTCTGCGGATTTTATAAAGTATTGGGAGGTGAGCAAAAAATTTATAAATATATGCAAAGACTATTCTCCATTTGTTGAGGTTTTTTCCATAGACGAAGTATTTATAGATGTTACAAAAACTTATCACTTGTTTGGCGGATTAAACCCAATGATATTCAAAATAAAACAGAGAATAAGAAAGGAGATAGGAGAATATATCACTGTTTCTGTTGGCATTTCCCATAATAAGCTTTTGGCAAAACTTGCCTCATCTATAAAAAAACCAGACGGTATTTATAAAATAGGCTTTCGCGATATAGACTTTGTTTATGCTAAAGCATGCTTAACAGATATATGCGGTATTGGTGAACGTATAGCTTTTAGATTAAATGAAATACGTATTTTTACCCTTCTTGATCTTAGAAAAACGTCTTTTGATCTTTTAGTTGCTCGGTTTGGAGAATCGGAGGCGCGGTTTCTTCGAAACGTTTCTTTGGGAATAGATAATTCGTCTGTGGTGCCTTATACGGTTGTTCAGAATGCTAAATCTATTGGCAGGCATTATTGTTTGCCGAAAAACGAATACGACAAACGTGAAGTGTTTAAAAACATCTATGAACTCTGTGAGGAAATCGGCATAAAACTTCGCCGTCTTAAGAAAAAAGCCAAGACGGTTGGACTTTCTCTTTATGGCGATACAAAAATAAACGCTCGAAAAACACACAAAACATATTTTAATGAAGGAAAGGATATTTTTGATTTGGCTACATCTTTAATAGATATTAATAATCTAAATTACGTAAGACAAATAGCTGTATGGGTTTCCGGTTTAGAAGAAGAATCAAATATTTCGCTGTCTTTGTTTGACTGTGATTTAAAAAGAGATAAACTTATAAAAGCAGTGGATGCAATAAATGAGAGGTTCGGAGATCATACAATTCGTAACGCCTTCTTGCTTTACGCGGATAAACTAACTACAGTCCCAAACGGATATTTGGCAGATAGTTTTGAACGTTTAAAGCTTGCCGGTTGAGCACACAAAACCGGCTTCGTCCATAATTGCCTGTTTTTTTCCTTTTTCAATTCCCAGTATATCCAAGGCAGAACTATTTCTAACAATGTCACGACACAAAACTATATGGTTTTGCAGAAGGATTTGTTTCTGTTTGTCGGAAAGAGTAGCCATGGTTGTAATTGGGTGAAGTCCAGCGTCTTCTATCATTTTTCTTAAAGAGTAGTTGTTTGGGTGATCCCATGTAATGATAGCCATGTTTGAACACAAGGCGTATGCTACCGCTTCGTTGGTTGCTTTGGTATTTGTAACGAGCCATGCCTTATTAAGATTGTTTATGTCCTTTATGTCGTCAAACCTGGCTTTAGTATACAAAGAAACGTGAACTTGTGTTCTTATGCCCACGGTATTATGAAATTTTGCCTCTATCATTATCCGTTTGCTGTCTTTAACTGCTATTACATCTATTTCGTGAGTTATACATTTTCCTTGCAAGATTTGTCTTACCTTTGTCTGATAGTTTTGTACGTTCAGAAGATCCGCTATAAAATCTTCAAAAGGATAACCTGTTGGACCAAGATCCATAATGGCTTTTTTTAAACTATACTTTGCTTTTGTGTATGGATGGGAGGATTTTCCCAAAAATTCGCTTATATGAGAATAAATTTCCGATGTTTTTATGCCGTCGTGAAGTTTTGACTGAATATGTAAAATTACCTGATTTTCTATTTTATCCGCTATTCCGGCTCTTCTGATTGACTGTCTTAATTTTTCCTCGCTAAATAACTCTTTTTCTCCGTTTTGTTTAATAACGTAAATCATAATTTTAGTCTATACCCCTTCGCTTTAAAATTGCAAGGGTTTATGCCCAACGGAGCTTTGATTTTGAAGAGCAGCTTTGATTCTAAAATTAACCCAAACTTTCATTTGAAAGCTACGGTCGCACGCCGCCATAGCTATGTTAGCGACGGGGCGTAGGCATATACCAAAAAGTTACAAAATCAAAGCAGAGTGGTATATCAGCTTTTTAATGATTTTTAAAGAAGGTTAAAGTATTTATTTCCGCTGTTTTTTTAACTTGTGACAAATTATGGTCGGCATTTGTATATAGGATAAGTTTTGTATTTTTATTAAGGCTTATAAGATCGTTGTAAAGTTCTATAGATTGTTGGTAAGGTATAAACGTATCATCTGTTCCATGCTCGATTAGAAGCGGAGTTTTTATATTGATTAAATAGGATATGGGCTGAAGGCTTTGCCAAAGAATAGGATTTTTCTTAGGATTCCCAATGGTTTTTAGAGCGTCATTATACAACGAAACAAGATAGGGGCTATCAGAATTTCTAAGCTCTGTAAAAGAGTTTGTAACAGGAGATTCGATAGCGGCCGCTCTTAAGGATTTTGACAGATCGGGTTTATTTCCTACTATTTCTAAGACCTTAAGGGCTATGTCCGCGCCAAACGAATCGCCGAAGAGATATATACGATTTGGATTGGCAGACTGTAAATTTTTAATTGAAGACAGTAAGTTTACAACATCTATCGGATAAGCTAAGAAAGATAGGGTTTTGTAGTCGCTTTCTGACTCACCGTATCCTCTATAATCAGGCTTTATAACCAAAAATCCATTAGACGCAAAATAGGTTTCCCACTCATTATATAAACTATCGTTATAGTTCTTAGGATTTAGGTATCCATGGGTCATTACCACGACAGGAAAACCTGTTTTAGGCTGGAGCTTATTGGGTATTGCAAGATATGCATGCAGATTTAGTCCATCCGAGGGATAGCCAACGTCGTAGGTTTTAAATATCCGATTTTGCGAAATTAATTTCAGGAACTTTATTTTTCCTCCTATATAATCTCTATGGCTAAGAGACGGGATAGAAAAAGGGAAAAGTTTAGATTGAATAATTTTAGGCTGTTTCTGTAAATATAGATTTCTTTTTTCAAAGACAATAAAATCCGCTTCTTTAAATACCTCGATATAATTTTTATCTTTTTTCATTTTTTTTGCCATCTCTTTTTGTGCTCCAAGCGATGGTCTTGCATATGCGTCGTTTAAGAGAAACATGATGATATCGGCTTTATCTATGCCAACGGGAACGGTGAAGATTTTTTGTCGGTGCGAGAGATGAGATCCTAAATTATTCGTGGCCGCTATGGTATATTTTTTAGGTATGTCGGAAATAAAGTTATCTATGATTTCTCTGTTTGGTACGGGTTTTGTAAACATTTCGATATTCGCGTTTCGGCTCCAAGGCAAAGGTCCTATCACGTAAGAAGTATAAATGATCGATGTTGTTAGAAAAATATAATAGTAGTAGTTCGGAATTTTTGGAAAACGCTTTTTAAGATTATATATTCCAAAGATTCCCGAAATAAAAATAAAAGGAGTAATAGCAGATGTATATTGGTAATAAATTTGGTACATAGCGGAATTACTGCTTAAAAGATTAATGGATAAATCGGGAATGGCAAATAAAAATAGCGGAGAAAGAAGAGAAACAAAGCATAAGGGAGAAAATATTTCTAACAGATAACTTAATCTGTTTTTTTGTAGAATGATTCCAATGGTTTTTTGGGGTTCGAATATTATATTCTTAATAATTCCTCCGGGCGATTGTCCGAAGTCGGAGTAATAAGATAGCGCAAAATGCTGAGATCCCCTAACAGACGGAATTGCTATCCATATTAGATAATAAAAGATAAAGATAGATACGCTAAAGATTAATACGCCAAAGATTTTTCGTTTTTGTATAAAGATTATATACAAACCAAAGAGCCCAAGAGTCAGCCAGATTTCTTCTTTTGTAAGGGCGGATAGCAGAACGAATATAATAAAGCGGGTATATTTTTTTTCATATAAAAAATAAAAAGCGGCGAGTAAGAATGTAGTCGCAAGGGTAACGGGATGAAAATCATAGAGATTCGCATAGTTTAAGGCGGGATATAAGAGATATCCTGCAGATAAAATAAAAGATATATTTTTGTCTTTTATAATTTTCTCGCTTATATTAAAAACAAAAAACGCCCCAAAGGCTATAACTAATGTTTGTAACAGTAATAACATGCGGGGATCTTGCCAAAGAAGATAGAAAGGCGCCAGAAGTATGAGTATAAAGTCAGCATGAAACGAGAGCCTGGATGTAATATTTGTTCCATTGGGATTTGTTAGTTCAAAAACCCTTCCATGCAATGTATTCCAGACTGTTTGATCCATGTTGCCCAGATCAAACCTGCCGGTGTAATAGTTTTGGTATCTTAAGAAACTTGCGGCTGTGAAGTATAAAATATAAAAAATTACTAAAAGTATTAGAATGGTTTTATATTTGTTGAGATATATCCAATGTTCAATTTCTGCTAAGAGTTTGTTTTTTAGATGTTTCCAGATAATAACAAAAAATAGAAATATTAATTCTGATACTATAAAAACGATTCTTGCATAGATCGCTAAGAATCCAGCAGTAGCTAAGAGAGTTATTTTTGCCAAACCTACTATTAAAATTGCTTCTCTTACTCCAAGCCCCATTGGTGTAATTATAGATAAGTATCCAATTATAAAAGCAAACACAAAAAAACTTGAAAGTTCTATAAACATTGTTGGATTTATATAGATAGCAGAGGAAATCGTGAGGTATGTTCCAATTCCAAACATAGCAGAATAAAGATATGAAATCAGTAAAAGCTTGATATTTGTTTTAAGAGGAAAATTCGGTACGAGGATATGAATTATCTTTAGTTTCTTAATTGCGAATTTTTCCGCCGCATATTTGCTGACTAGAAATAAAATCGGAAGAGCCAGACTTATGCATAAACTAATTATATAGATAAATTGCGTGTTTAGATAACCGGGTATAAAATTTTTAAAAATAAACGATAAGGAAAAAACAGAAATTCCTAAAGCACCTATTACCAAAAATTCAGACTCTGTAAAAAGAAGAACTGTTGTAGTTTTCTTGGCAACCCCTTTTTCTCCAAAAGAGATAATCCTTCCTATAAAAGACCATACATTGCCGGGTGCAAAACGTTTTATCTCGGATAGGATCCAAAGATAAGAACTCTCCTTAAGAGAAAGATTAAAGTTTTCATCTTTTTCTTTTAGAAGTTCTCTCCAAAAATAGGAACGGATAAAAAAATAAAGCACAAAAAAGAACATGCTCAAGATAAGGAGTAAAATGTTAATGTGTAAGTTAAGGTTCATTTCTTTTGATTTTAATACTATGTATTTAAATACAAAGAGAAATGCCAGAATTATAAGCGGCCAGCCAAGAATTAATTTTATTAAAGAAGACGAATTAAACCTCATAAATATTTATTGTGTTGGGGCAGTACTGGGTGTTGGTGTTACAGTTTGTGTTAGCGTGGGTGTTGGTGTTGTAGTTGTATTAGGAGCCGAAGTAGGAACGTTATTAGTATTTTTATATATAAAATTTCTCTGAAGTGTTGTCTGGTCCTGTGATGCCAAGCTTTTAATCCTAAGGTCAAACGTTATATTGCCGGAAGGCATATTATAAAGGCAAGGTGTGGTAGTTGAATAATTAGACCAAGAACCATTGTTAATACTATATGACCACACAACAGAACAATAGGTATCGCTTTGATAGTTTATGCTTATACAAAGAGGATTGTCCGAAACTATCTGTCCTTCGTTGGGATAGGCAATTTCTATAGGACCTATGCCTTTTCGGCAAATTGGAGATGGGTTTCCGCTTACAGATGCAGGCGGCGGGGGTTCTGATGGTGCTGATAAATTATAATTTGGAGGTTTTTGCGATGTAGGACTGTTGATAATAATAGGTGTGCTGGTTTTTTCTGTTTTGGCGGTAACCGGATTTTTCTTTTGTTGGATATTTGAAATGTTTGATATAAGTACGGTAAGAAGTACAGGAATAGTTAAAAATGCCGCTATAAAGTCTATATAATGTTTTCTATCCGGTAATTTTTTAATCCAGTTTTTGATTGCAGTTATAGGATTTTTCATATCGGAAATTTAGTTAATGCTATTGTATCAAACGCTGTCGGATTTTTACATACCTTTTGATTGCAATGGATTATGTCCTTTGGTACAATTGATTAACTAAAGTTAAGCGCTCGTAGCTTAACGGATAGAGCACTTGTCTTCGGAACAAGGGGTTGGGAGTCCGATTCTCCCCGAGCGCGCAACGTAAATCCGCCAGCTGGCGGACACGTTGCAGGCAAAAGAGTAGTTTAAAGAGTAAGATAAAGTTCTTACGTGGTCTACCGCGTAACGAATGAAATGAGTTTTACGCGGGCCGCTAGCTCAATTGGCAGAGCACCTCCCTCTTAAGGAGGTGGTTGCAGGTTCGACTCCTGTGCGGCTCACTTAACTATAGGACATTGATTTTTCTGGTGATTTGTAATATACATTGTTTGTTATATCAAGAAAAACACTATACATTATCTTAAGAGAACGATTTCTTAGATAGTAGAAACTTAAATATGGCAAATAGCGAACAAATAAGACCAGGTTTTATAGATGGTGCTCCTGCTGGAAATTTTGGAGGAGGACTATATGAAGTACTACTTCCTGAACTTGGTGAACGAAAAAAAGGAAAAGTTCGGGATGCTTATGTTGTCGGCGGTAAAAGGGTTATGATAACCACCGACAGGCAATCTGCCTTTAACGCAATGATAGGAACGATACCTGATAAGGGGAAAGTTCTTAACCTTATTTCTGCGTATTGGTTTGGGGAGACATCAGATATTGTTCCAAATCATGTAATTGCTGTTCCTCATCCCAATGTTCTGGTTGCTCGTCAGGTACAAAGACTTGGTGTTGAAGTAGTATTAAGGGATTATATGGCCAAAAGCTCTTCGTCTACGTCAGTGTATAGAAACTATACTGAAGGCGGA
Organism: bacterium; assembly: GCA_021852095.1. Taxonomy (GTDB): domain Bacteria; phylum Patescibacteriota; class Microgenomatia; order Levybacterales; family UBA12049; genus JAMCTM01. The sequence goes on from JAJZOC010000005.1 coordinate 8,219, forward strand.
AGAAGACAGATTTACGGAATAAGGTTTCCAGAAGGACTGAAAGCTAACGAAAGATTTCCAATGGGAACAATTATTACTCCGACTACAAAAAGTGAAGATGACGAAGAACTGACGGATCAACAAGCAAGAAATATTGTTGACTCTGCAAGTAAAAATGGAACCTGGGAAGAAGTTAAGCGCAGCGCACAGGCCGTGTTTGCAAGAGGTCGTGAACAATATGGTCAAAAGGGGTTGATCCTTGCTGATACAAAATTAGAATTTGGTGTAGATGAAAATGGGGATCTAGTTCTCATTGATGAAATTCTTACCCCTGACTCCTCTCGCTTCTGGCAAGCCTCGACGTATCAGGCATTATTTGAGGAAGGTAAAGATCCGGAAACATTTGACAAGGAACTTCTGCGAAAATGGTTGGCAGATCGTGGATTTAAAGGTAGGGGTGAGGTTCCGGAATTAGACGATGCTATTAGGAATCAAATGAAGGAAGTATATATAAGCCTTTACGAGAGGGCCACAGGTGCGTTGTTGCCGAATACTCCTTCAACCGTTGAAGCAATTCGTACTTCTATTGCACCGTATCTTCAGATAACAAATTCTACCCAAGAAAGGTCCCTAGGATGAATCGATCTTCGGAATCTCAACCCATACCTCACGAAGCCGGAGTAAGCCGTGGAAGAAATTGGGATTGGTTTGACTACCATTCAGTTTTTTCATATAGATATGGATCTCCCCAGATGCGGCGCGTATGGTCAGAAGGACATAAAGCAGAGCTTGAAGCTGATGTTTGGATAGCCGTTGCAAACGCACAACATACGGCTGGAGTTGTATCTTCAGTAGAATTACAAGATTTAAGAGATCACAAACAGGATTTTGTGGAAGGTATTGATGAAACTTTAAGCAGGGAAATGGATCGCAATAATCCACGATACTGCGGACATGATGTAGTATCTGCGATTTCTGTATTCTCTGATAGTGCTCATGTTGGAGGAAGAATACTTCATAGACCTCTTACTTCGGAAGATCTGCTTTCAAATGTCGAGGTTTTGCAAATGGTTGAGGCAGTAAACTTAGTGGAAGCGAGAATGAAAAGGGTGCTGGGAAAATTTGCGTCTAAAATTGAGGAACATAAAGACTTACCCGCTCTTGGTCAAACACATATGCAAGCCGGCGAGCCGCTTACATTGGGTTTAAGACTTTCGGTATTAGCCAATGATTTTCTTATGGATTACCAAAAATTACAATTCACGAAAGACAGGATTTGGGGAAAAGGCATTAAAGGACCAGTCGGTACAATGGCAGAAGTCCACGAATTACTAAAAGGTACCAATATGGATGCTTTTGAACATGAACAGGCAGTCATGGACGAGCTTGGGCTTAAAGCATTTCCTGTTACTAATCAAACCTACCCTAGGAAATTAACTGCCGATGTTATAGGAGTACTCGCCGATATGGGAGTCTCTGCAAAAAAATTTGGGATGAACATGAGACTTTATCAATCGTCGCTTTTTGATGAGCTTGCAGAACCTCGTAATCCTCGCGATGTTGGGTCGTCTGCAATGCCCCATAAGAGAAATCCGCGCCACGCAGAGAATGTAATGGCGCTTGCAAGAGGAGTAAAATTCAGTCATGCCGAGGCGCTAGAAGTAGCGGAAGAAGTTCCCATGGAAAGAGGAATTGATGATTCGGCAGGAAAACGATCTTTTTTACCCGAATCATTCTTAGCGATAGACGAAGTTTTAAAAAGGGTTGAAAATATTCTTGATGGACTCGTGGTTCATGAAAAATCT
>JAJZOC010000033.1 GCA_021852095.1 bacterium
TATTCAAGGCATTGGCCATTCTCTTGCAGAACACGGAATCGTTTTGGTAAGAGGAGGCAGGGTTAAGGATTTATCAGGCGTAAAATATCATATAGTCAGGGGTAAATTTGATTTAATGGGCGTTGTTGGAAGAAAGAGTTCCAGAAGTAAATACGGCACAAAAAAAGGCGGAGAAGGCCAAGCTGTTCCGAAAGCGGTCGCTCCGGCACCAGCAGGACAATAAGCAAATGACAAATATGCAAATAAACAAATTTAATAATCTCAAATGAGCGGATATTTTTTATTTGAAATTACGACTGAAAGGAGTCTATGAGGCATAAAAAGATACATAAAAGAAAAACAGAACCGGATCTAAATTACAAGAGTGTTCTAGTTTCAAAATTTATAAATTCTCTTATGGTAGACGGTAAGAAATCTGTTGCTCAAAAAGTCTTTTACAACGCGTGTGATCTTATAGAGAAAAAAGACGAGGATCCGATTTCTGCATTTGACCGCGCAATTCAAAATGTTGGTCCAAAACAAGAAGTTAAATCAAGACGCGTTGGGGGAGCGTCTTATCAGATTCCTGTCGAAATAAGAAGTGATAGGAGAATAACTCTTGCTATACGTTGGATTATAGATGCTTCTAAAAAAAAATCCAACAAAGAGTTTCATACCTTTTCTGAAAAATTAGCACAGGAAATTTTAGATGCGAGCCGGAATCAAGGGGAAGCAATAAAGAAAAGAGACACGGTTCAAAAAATGGCGGAAACAAATAAAGCATTTTCTCATTTTAGGTGGTAAAAATTGTTATTTTATAGTTATCCCTAAAATTTTATCTCCAATTTGGATTTTATCAACTACATCCATTCCACTGGTAACTATTCCAAAATTTGTATACTGGCCGTTTAGCCAAGGCGCGGCTTTCTTTGTGATAAAAAACTGAGCGTTATTGGATATATTAATGTTTTGTCCGCGTGCGACGCCCAATGATCCAACTACAAACGGTTTATTGTTTAACTCCGTTGGCATTTGTCCTCCGCCTGTTCCGTTGCCTAATGGATCTCCTCCTTGAATAACCCAATCTTCTACTCTATGAAATATTAAATTGTTATAAAATCCGCTTTTGGCTTTTTGGACAAAATTAGCAACAGTATTAGGTGCATCCTGGGGAAATAGTTTTAAGGTTATGTCACCCTTGGCAGTTTTGATAACAGCTTGGGTAGCTTGGTTTGCAGAAACGGAAGATATAGAATTTGTAGAGCTTAATATTGGAGATACATAAGGAGTGGGAATTGTCGTTACCGACTGATTTTTTAGAGCGCGCGTTTTTTTTGTTGAAGCATTATTGTTTAAAACAAGAACATAAAAAAATCCCAAAAGAACTAAAATCATTATAATTATGAATTTATTCATAACAGTGATATCATCATCTATATGATATCACGCAATTGCAGATTAGAAAAGAGTAAGAATTAATTCACTAGGCAACGATTCTCTATAGGAGGAAGACCATAGCTTCTTGCCATAAACTGATACTTACCAAATGCATCCTTGTGAATAAGGATTGGGTAACTTTGAGAAAATTGATCAAAAGTAATAGTATTATTATTTAAGTACGAATACATCGAGTGATAAACTCCAGCTAAATCCGGAGAATAATAGAAGGAATCATTCGGGTCGTTTGTATATGTCGCTACTAATTGAAGATTATTTTGAGAAATTTGGTTTGCATATATATTCTTTGGAATACTTTGAGTAATACAACCCAATGGTAACAATACAATTGAATTAACAGCATTCTTATTTGTTATCGAAGTTAACAACAAAGGATTTTTATTCCAAGTAATTTGAGGAGGAAGTGTTGTAGCTGTCCAAGTGCCGCTACTTGAATAGACACTTTTCAGCCACAAAATGGAATGGTCAAGATCTTCAATGTAATAAAGATTTTTTGTTAGTAAGTTACCAATTTGTAAATTTGTATTATCCTGTTTAAGAGCGTAAAGTTTTTGTCCCTTACTAAAGGTTGTGAGAAGTTGGTAATTGCTTAAATCCAGATTATTATTTATTAGTGCCTGATAGGAAACATACGTAAATATTTTTTTTGTGTTTCGATATGAAATCGTAATAGGAGTATCAATATCATCTGTTGAAGACTGAAACGAAAGAAGATCGGGAATCTGTTTTTCTTCTCTCACAAGTAAAGGAGTTGATGGAAGTATAACGAGACCCGAAGGAATATTGTGATTCTTACCAATAAAGGGAAATTCTTGAGAAGAAGAATTTGGAAAATATACTATCTTTCCATTGAATTCACTTGCTCGAAGTACGGCTGATTGTGTTCCAACTACACCATTAATGCCTTGAGTTTTCAAATATGTAAATACAATATCAAAAAGATCACTTCCTTGATATGGTCCGTTTGTCCACCTACCAATATTATAGTAATTGATGGATAAAGGATTACGAATAATAGGTTTTAAAGTATAAGTATCAATAAATTTAATTGATGAAAGGAGATTCAATGGCGCAGTTGGGGTAATTTGTTCTACATTAGGATTCCATGCAATTGTTCCTTGAATTATATTTGTCTTTGTTGGTACCGGTGAGTAAGTTAACTCTGCTTTTGGAGTTATTATCGGTGTTTGTGAAGTAATGGATTGTAATTGAAAATTATTATTCTGTTTCAAAAAATATGCTCCTGCTCCAACTGCAACAAAAAGAATAATAACAATAAGTGCAAGAAATGTTTTTGATGGACTTGATGATTGTGGCTGAAAAGCTATTGGTTGTGGTTGCTCAGTAGGCGGCTGTGGATTTTGATTCTCCATGACCATATTATTTCAGATGGTTCTGAATGTGTCAAATATAGCTCCCCGAGCCACATTTACTCATACCGATAGACTTCAGCCCAATTATTCAGGCTTTTCAGGATTTAAGCTATATAGGGGAGTTGAGACAGAGGTGGCAGGAAATAAAGAAATTGCAGTATAAATCTGTTCTTGCTATTTCTCAATAATTTCAAAAAGTTTGTTTTTCGATTTTTCACCAGATAATAAAATAACGTTTCCTCTCTTTGTGTGAAAGTATGCAGATAAAGACTCAATGACAGCCTTATTTGCTTTACCCTCCAAAGGTGGCTCACTTACATATACATGTAAAGTATCTAATAAATCTTTCTCTACTCTAGGTTTTTTTGCATTCGGATGAACGATAATTGAGATTTTCACAATAAAAAGTTATTCTAAGCAACCAGTAAAGTCCCAGGGCTCTATCCTGTTTAGGAGCTTCACTATTAAATGAGATACTTCTTTATTTATTCAAAATTTATAAGGAGATTATATACAATTTTTAAATCGTTACGCCTAAAAGTCGAGCGATAAGAATAATTACAGCAATAACAAGCAGTAAATGAATTAGTCCTCCTCCAATTTGTAAAGCAAATCCTCCCAACCATGAAATAACTAAAATAATAATGATTATATCTAATAGTCCCATATTGTTTCACCCCCCTGTAGCAAAAATGGTTTAAATGTCTCCCTATATCTTTGAATCTTATACGCTTTTTTTTGCATCATTCTTTGCGTCTACTACAATCTTTTTCAGTTCATGGGCTCCTTCTTGCACGCTTGGCTCTGTTTTTAATGTTTCAATATAACTCACTGCTTGGTCTTTTACATCTACCAACATTTCTTTCACCTTCTTATGGTTCTCTTCGTCTTTAAAAGCTACCGCCCCTGCAACTGCAAAGCTTGCTCCCACAACTACTCCAACTATCCCAGCGACAACAGGATTAACTGTGTTTGTGTTATGAATTTGTTTTTTATCAGATGTCTCTATCATGTCTGTTCACCTCCTTTTAATTTTTATTTATGTTAACTGTCTGTCTAAACTTAGGCTATAGATATTTTAAGCTTTAATTGAATTAGATTCAGTAATCTAAGAGCTAACTACTAAGTTATTTAGATAACATTAATTTTGGGAGATTAATTAGGTTATAGAAGTCTAAGATAATTCGCGTTCTAATTTTTTAGTATTCTTAAATACCATTGAGTGATTTTCATATCTAACAAGTCCTGCTTTCTCAAGTCTTGCCATTTCTAAACTAGCTGTTTCTCTGGCTATCCCAACCAAAGTTGCGATATCTTGTTGTGTAAAACGGTGTTTGACAAAAAACCCGTCTATTCTCTTTTCTCCAAAGTGTTTAATTATATAAAGCAAAATTGAAATTACTCTTCGATAAGCGTCAGAAAAAACTAGATTTTCAACGCGAGTAAGTGTTTCTGCATAATCTTCCAAAAGCTCGCTCATTAGTTCAAAAATAATCACCGGCTTATCTTTAATAAAATTGACTAATTCATCTCTGGGTGCTCGTCCTACTTCAACCGGAGTTAACGCTTCGAAATAATATATATTTGGCGTACCGTTAATTGCCCATACCATCGGAAAATACGAAACAGGTTTTAAGATATGAAGAGTAAGCTCTGAACCATTTTTAGATATGGTGTATTGCCTAACGTAACCACTAATTAAGCAAAAAATGCCTTGAGGATCATCATCTGCTCTAATAAGCATTTCACCTTTTTTGTATTTGCGAATCTGAAATTGTTTATAAAACTCACTTAATTCTTTTGTTTTAAATCTATTCATTTATAGTTATTGTTTAATATCGTATTTATTATTAACATCTTATAGATCAGAATCCTCTTTAATATAAACCTTTTTAATTACTGTTTCTTTAGGCAGGTAGCTAATTAAAGCACTCTCCACAAGATCTGTTAAAGTCAAATCTTCGATAATAGCCTGCGCTTTTGCGTGTTTTGCAATAGCAGGATTCATAAAAAGAGTTATGCGTTGTTTTTTATTTGTTGTCATACTTCATATAATACAACTATTTGAAGTACTTGTCAATGTATCAATATTCCTAAGGATAAAAATACCGATCGCCCCAGCTCGGCCAGGAACCATTCGACATCATAGTTATATTATCCAGGATCTGGCTCCCTCTGGTTGAATATGTGAGGAACTACTATTTACAATAGTTTGTATTCTAGTGGGCTCCGCGGGGATGGACAAAGCTCGAATCTTCATTTCTACGGCTGTAGAAGCTATATATTAAACCGTTTACACAAATCTGTTACATTTATAATAACATTTTTATACTGTAGGAACAAATTTTATCTTTTATTAATGCCAATTCTTAGTTTTTTTGTTTCTTTTTTGAAATGTTTCGTATTCTTCCTCATCGGGTTCTTCTTCGTCCTTTTCCTCAAGTTTTTCATCTCGGTTTGTCTCTTCGGATTGTGACAAAACAGTCTCAATAGCTGCAGATTCAGATGCGAAAATGAGAAATAGTTGAAATTTTAAAAAAATTGATTTGTCCTATTGACATAGGCTAATTGTTTACATACAATTCGGTTAGATATTTTAATATGAGCTCACCACAAGAGCGAGAAGTACCACGAGAGCGCATCCGTTTAAGAAATCATTTTCTTTCGCCAGTTGCGATGGCAAAAGGTACTGCTGACATATTAGATATCTATTTTAAAGACCTCCTTGAGGATCCTCAACCAGGTAAAGATTTTCTAGAAGAAAATACTATTGCCTACTTAAATGGAGCAGAGCGTGGACTTTCCCGCTATGTTGGAAAAGTTGGCGCACATCGCAATGTTTCCATAGAGGATATGGATAGAATGTTTGATTTAACATCTGGCGATCATAGGTATGACCCTGATGATTATGAGTCTTTCGATTTTTCAGTGGTAGTATTTGGTATGTTGCCTGAAGTTGCAAAGTACAAATATTTGCCAATGGGATTTTCCCGACGTGGAATGGTAGAACCACCATTTACCACAACAGAATATTTACAAAGAATTAAGGAAATGAGACGAGAAGTTGCAAGGATTTTAGTTGGTCAGACTATACCAAGAGCTATATTTCCTTTTAATAAACCTCTATGGCGCACTAAATTATTTTTTGATGCTGCAAGACAATTACCAGATATGCACAAACAAAATCCAGCAATGCTTGTAGACAAAAGTAGAGAAGTATTCGAACGCTTACTAGGAGATATTGCTGTTGATTTTAATTCTCCTCCTCCGCAAGAAACTGGTATGTAGAAAATACCAATAGTCTTTTTGCCTATTTTATTTTGAAACTGTTTTGAGCTCCGCATCATGAACACTGCTGAAATCGTTATTGAGCAACAAAAAGAAGACATTTATATCCCTGAGGTATCCCCACAATATCAGATTTAGTTTATTGATTTACCCATCCTACGTTTCACTATTGTTTTTGCCCCGGGGGATGAAGGCAATTCGAACATGATTATGCTGAAAATGCTCTAAAATTTTTTCTATCAGTTGATACATAAAGTTTCACATTAATTAACCGGGCAAAATCAATAAGGATTTCATTTGAAACTCTATTTGTAAGATCATATAAATTTCTTATTGTTTTTGAATGCACTCTTCTGTATTTTTTTAAATATTCGTTTAGTCGATCTAAATGTTTTTTCCTTTCATTATGAGCCATTTCTAAAGCAACTTCTTCTGTGAATTCACCTTCATTCATACGTTTTTCAATATCTCCAATGCTAGACATAGAATCTCTAAAATTTTGTAAGAATACTTGTTCTCCTAGCTGTTGAATTTTTCTTTGTCGATCGTACAATGTTTCTGCCCTTCCTGAAGGAGCTTTCTTAAACTCATCAGACCAGCGCTTAACTAATTCTTCAGCATCATCGTATTCCATATGGGGAGTTTTTTCAGTAGAAATTGCAAGTATTTGAATGTCTGGACATAATATGACTTGTCCCTTAATTAAACCTTCCCCGCTACCTGAATCAAATAGCATAAGTAGATAATCTTGTGGAGAAAACATTATGTTAGCTGGATGAGTATGTATTCCAAATAGAGGATTATTACCTTGTCTGGCAATATCGATAATGTCAGTTTCAACATTCGTGTATTTTCCAAAAGTTATAGGGCTAATCTTAATTATGTCATCTTCTTCATCTTGGTAGACTGTAACATGTCTTTCGCCTGGAGCCTGTTGGTTTATGTCAGATATGGCTTGTTCTCTAATCATCCTAATTACTTCATGGGTTGGTTCTCCTCGTGCATCTATTTCTGCAAAGTATTTCTGTCTTACTTCCTCTGGAACTACATATGCACCTTGAGAATTAGCATATAAATTATTGAAAACATTTGTGTAAAGACTTAAATCTATATGTGGGGGCAATAGGCGCTCTGGAACTAAACCTTTATACCTCAAATAGCGATTTAAATGATGACCATCAATTGATTGTACTCCCTCAAAAGGGATAAGAGCACGAGTTTCAGTACTTCTCATATGAATTTAGTATAAAAGAAATGCAGCGGAATGTCAAACTATAGGATAGCAATTGATGCTAGAAATAGGCTTTTTCAGCTCGTGGCGGGGATTTCCGCCGACTGGCGGACTACAGAGGAATATAAAGCTTAGGCTCCGCGGCTAGGATTCGAACCTAGAACCTTGAAATTAACAGTTTCCTGCTCTACCGTTGAGCTACCGCGGAGTCTAAGCTTCAATTCAAATATACTGCCTTATAAATTTTCTACCTCGGAAACTTTTCAATTGTTTTTCTCTTCTTAACGCTTCGCCTCTATCTACAACCTCTTTTCTAAATTGCCGGTCTGCCCGATATAAATCCTATCTTCAAGCTTGTTATAAAGAACGTAAACAAAATACACCTTAATTAACAGCTTCCTGTCCGCCGACTGGCGGACTACCGCGGAATATTAATGTACGGGTATCATTTTATCACAATTCTTGACATTTAAAAATATGGGTATTATCATAGAACTATGATTAAAACTATTTCTAATTTGATAGTGAAAATGATGCCTTATAAAATTGCTTACGCGCATTGTGATATTCCTTGCGGAATTTATGACCCGCACTTAGCGCAGTTAGGAGCGCATACCGTTTTACGCATGACCCAGATGCTCGGGGAAATAAAAAGGGAAAATCCCCCTTCGCACAAGGCTTCGGCGGGACAAAGCGAAATCAAGGCAGAACATGATGTTGCCAGAATGACTCATGTGAAAGAAGAACATGGCAGTTTGATTGAAGATGAGCTTGGAACGCTGGAAAATGATTACTTTAAAGATGAACATTTTAAACAGTATCCCCAGTTAAGAGAAATAATTGCAGATGCGGTTAAATTGTCGGCAAAAACAAGACAGACTATAGATATGGCATCGGCGGAGGAATTGCTGGAAAAAGTTTTACAAATCTCCGAAATATTTTATAAAACAAAAAATCTTGAACCTATGCGCGTAAAATCTCCTTATCCGACAGAGCGGGAAATCGTCGTTTATAAATAATGCTTTTCTCTCTTCTTGGAATAAAAGGCCACAGCATGGAGCCGACTATCAAAAACGGGCAGAAAGTTATCATAAGCAGTATTCCTTATCTTTTTTATAAACCCAAACAGAATGATATTATTGCCTTCAGAAAAAATGCAAACATTCTTATCAAAAGAATAAATAAAATCGAGAATGATAAATACTTTGTTTTAGGAGATAATGAAGATGACAGTTTGGATAGTAGAAAATTTGGTTTGATAGACAGAAAAGAGATTGTAGGAAAAATAATTTTAAATTTTAAATTTTAAATTTTTAATCAAATCTAAAATTTTCAATGATTAACTTATGTTACGTAAACTATCGTCATCCTGGCAGTTCGGCAGTCCTGACCATTCGGCCTCGAGCTCATGGCCGAGAGGGCTCACTGTCGAACGACTTGTCCAGAATCAGGATTCTGGAGAAGTCGTTGCTTCCCAGAATGACGATTGCGTAAGGTGAGTGATTTATTCATTTCAAATTGATTTCTATTGATTTCTAATTTCTAATTTCAAATTAAAAATTAGGAGTTTCTTAAGTAACTATGATTTTAAGTCTAATATTAATTTTATTAATTGTATTTCTGTTAATTATTTTATCAATGATCTGGCCGCCGGACAGTCCGTGGGCGCCTTGGTGGAAAACAAATAAAGGAACTGCAAGGGCGATGTGTAAACTTGCTCATGTTACAAAAGAAGATGTTGTCTATGATTTGGGATCGGGAACAGGTAATGCATTGATTGTTGCGGCAAAGGAATTCGGAGCAAAAGGAGTTGGTATAGAAATTGACCCTCTGCGTTTTATTATTTCCGCTTTAATGACACATATAAATAGAGTACAAGATAGAGTAATTATCAAAAGAAATAATTTTTTCGATGTTGATATTTCCAGCGCTTCTGTAATTTTTGTCTATCTGGTGCCAAAAACTTTGAATCGCCTCAAGCCAAAATTCTTAAAAGAATTAAAAAAAGGAACAAGGATTGTAAGTTTTAGATATAGAATAGACTTTCTTATAAAGAAGGAAGATAAAAGGAATAATTTATATTTTTATGAGATTTAATAATTAAGGATTTTATACAATATTAAATAATTTTCTTGTGTTGGGTCTATTTCAAACGTTT
>JAJZOC010000012.1 GCA_021852095.1 bacterium
CAGTAGATACAAAGAATCCATTACATGACGCACAGCTTGAAAAAGCGGTAGAGATATTGGTAAAATAATTCTAGCAAAACTTATGAGAAAACTAATAGTATTAGTCGCTATTCTCACTTTAGCTTTATTTGCCTTTTCCGCGGTCTCAAAATATGTTCCCCAGCTCTCAAATTTTAAACCATCTGTTGTACAAACACCGGAAAAAGTAAAGGTTGTAACGGAGGAATCAGTTGTAATTAGCGCGGTTAAGAAAGTTGGCCCTTCTGTTGTAACCGTAGTGGAAGAGTCATCTCCCCAAAGCACTACACCTTATCAGCTTGGTCCATTCTCATTATTTTTTCAGGGACAACAACCCGATCAGACTCAACAGCCCGTTAGTATTGGTTCGGGTTTTATAATCTCTTCTGACGGTTTGATTGTAACAAGCAAACATGTAGTAGCAGATGTTGGAGCAAAGTATCAAGTTATAACAAGCGACGATAAAAAATATGATGTTAAAAAAATCTATCGTGATCCTTTGAACGATATAGCCATTATTAAAATAGATCCTGCCCAAAATCCCGGTAAAAAATTAATACCTACTCCTTTGGGCAGTTCTTCTCATCTCCAGGTTGGTCAATTCGTAATAGCTATTGGAACCGCGCTCGGACAATTTAGAAACACTGTTACTACAGGGGTTATTTCGGGTTTAGGCCGCGGTATAACAGCAGGAGATCAATATCAAGGATATGTGGAGAGACTTGATAATGTTATTCAGACTGATGCGGCGATTAATCCTGGAAATTCGGGAGGACCTCTTTTAAATTCTTCATCTCAAGTTATTGGAATTAACACCGCTATAGCCCAGAATGGTCAAAATATAGGTTTTGCTATTCCTATAAATGTTATAAAAGACAGCTTAAAGAATTTTAATGAGCATGGGCAGTTTGAAAGACCATATCTTGGTGTTGCCTACAAAATGCTTAATCAACAAGTTGCTCTTTTGAATAATGTGCCGGAAGGGGCTTATATAGAAGATGTTGTAACGGGTTCTCCCGCAGATAAGGCAGGTATACAAAAAGGAGATATAATTATTAAAATAGATAATCAGAGATTAACCGGTAAAAATCAACTTTCTTCTGCCATCGAGAACAAAAAAGTAGGGGATAGTATACAGATAACTTTTTGGAGAGATCAAACAACAAAAACAGTAACAGCTACTCTTGTCTCCGCCCCGAGCCAATAATTTTCGGCAATAATTATTGCTTTATTCCGTGGGGTTTTCTATCGTTTTCTTTGTTTCTTCAATTATTTCCTCTAGTTTTTCTCCGTCTAGGATAGATGGAAGATTATGCCATGATTTATTGATTCTGTGATCTGTAACTCTATCTTGCGGAAAATTATATGTCCTTATTTTTTCAGCTCGCATACCTCTTCCAACTTGAGTTGACTTAAGCGATGAAATTTCAGTTTGCTGTTTTTCAACTTCCATTTCCCAAAGTTTTGCTCTTAACATTTCCATGGCAATTTCGCGGTTTTGGGCTTGAAATCTTTGCGTTTGGCAGGTTATAACAATGCCTGTCGGTTTATGTTTAAGCCGTACTGCTGTTGAAACCTTATTAACATTTTGTCCGCCGTGTCCTCCCGACCTAAACGCTTCAAACTCAATATCGTCCGGGTTTACATGCAGATCTATGTCTCCTAGCTCGGGCAGTATAGAAACCGTTGCGGTCGAGGTATGAATCCTATCTCTTTTCTCAGTCGTTGGAATTCTTTGCACCCTATGGACTCCTGCTTCATATTTAAATTTACCAAAGGCGTTTTTTCCTGTTATTTTAATAACATCCTCATCCAGGTTTTCAACAACCAATCCTGCCTTTTGGGCAAAACGCTGATACATTCTTAAAAGTTCCTGCGCCCAGGATTTCGCTTCTTCTCCTCCGGCCGCTCCTTTTACTTCAAGGAGTATGTTGCGATTGTCAAAAGATTCTTTTTCGTCAGAAGACGAATTTAAACTTTTTTCAAGGATTTCTTTTTGTTCTCTGAGAAGATCAAGTTCTTTTTGGGCGAGTTCCTGCATGTCGGGTTCAAGAAGGAGAGTTTCTGTTTCCCGGATTTTATTTTCTAATTCCTTTAGTTGGATTAGTCTGTAATCCTCCATTCTATTTTATTGCCATTAGCATTTCGCGGAGAGTTTTAGGTTCGTTGTCTTTTTTCTTCATCTCGTCTTTTTTCTTCATCGCATTTACTTTATAGGCTGATGCTTTAGTCTGTTTTTGTTGGAATTTTTGAATCCTCGAGGCGCTGTCCACAAATCTTTGCTCTCCTGTGTAAAAGGGATGGCATTTACTACAAAGTTCAACACGAATTACCGGTATAGTTGAGCCTATTGTAAATTCATTGCCGCAGGAACATATTACCTGTGCTTCGTTATAGTATTGCGGATGAATATTTGCTTTCATTATAGATATATAATACACTATTTAAGCGTAAACCGCAATAAACAAGAAGTTATAAGTTCCAAATAGCGGTAAAGGTATGCTAGTCTAGTTCGTTGATAAGCTGATCGTTTTGGATTGTTTTTTGAGTTCCGCTTTTTAAATCTTTTAATGTTACGGTATTATTTTTTGCTTCGTCCGGTCCTATTATAACCGCATAAGGAATCCCTTTTTGGTCGGCGTATTTCAGTTGCTTTTCAAGTTTTGCATTTTCGTCTAGGTATATTTCTGAATTTATACCAATTGTTCGAATGATCGAAGCGATTTCAATCGATTGCTGTTTGAGTTGCGGAGAGAAAATTGTTACTAAAACCTTAGTTGTTTGTAGATCTTTGGGAAAAAGTTTAAACTCTTCCATTGCTTCAATGATTCTGTCGAATCCAAAAGCGCATCCAACCGCCGGGATATCTCTTTTCGCAAACATTCCAGTCAAATTATCGTATCTTCCTCCTCCGCAGACCGACCCTGCCGAATATCCGTCTATTTCAACTTCAAAAATAAGCCCGGTATAGTAACTTAATCCTCTTGCTAAAGTAGGCGAGAATTCATAGCTTGTCTGATCAATCCCTAGTTTTTCAAGTAAAGAAAATATTTCCTTAAGGCGGTTAGTGGGCGAAAGGGTCTGGATAATTTCAAGAATAGATACTGCTTGTTCTTTAGAGAAGTAAGTTTCAAGTTCTTTGAAAACGCCTTCTTTACCAATTTTTTTCATCTTATCGATGGCAATTACAGCTTTGATATTTTTATCGGGTGTTATTGTGATATCTTTTTTTGTAAAGTCTAAATTTTCGCGATCATTAATGAGCATTTTAAATTTAGAAAATCCCAGTTTCCTTAGAGAATCGGCAGCAACCTGTATAATTTCGGCATCACTCATAGGCGAAGATGGCCCAACCGTATCAATATCGCATTGCAGGAATTCTCTATATCTTCCTTTTTGAGTATTTTCCGCACGCCAGACATTTTGAATTTGATATCTTTTAAACGGCATCGGCAGCTGATTGCCATATTGAGCAACAACGCGCGCGAGGGGTACTGTTTGATCGTAGCGAAGGGCAACGCGCCGCCCTCCGTTATCGGTAAACCTATACATTAATTTATCGCCTTCATCCCCGTATTTTCCGAGAAGAATCTCTTCATATTCCAAAGCAGGTGTTTCTAAAGGCTCAAAACCATAGGACTCAAATACCTTTCTCAAGATATCTATAACATATTGACGCTTCCTCGCCTCGCTTGGCAAAAAATCCCGAAATCCTTTAAGGGTTTGAATATTCATATTCACTTTATTTTAGCTTATTCAACAATAATTTAACAGCCCCATCTGCAGAAGATGCTGCGATTATTTTTATATTTTGTCTTTCATCAAGGTATGTATTGGCAAGTTTATTTGCCCATCCCTGCACACTTTTTATCGCAATAATCGGCTTCTTGTTTCTGTAGGCGAGCGCTAACTCTTGTAATGTGCCAGACCCACCTCCAATTGCAATTAAACCATCGGACATCGAGACTATTAGAGACTCCTCAGAGCAATTGATTATGCCGGAAACAACCTCAACATCAATATATTCATTCGCCTGGTTTCTTTTATTACCCGAGATGATTCCGACTGTAATTCCCCCTTTTTCTTTTGCTCCTCTACATGCTTCTTGCATAATTCCTCCTTTTCCACCGCAGACTAAAATAGCGTTGTTTAATGCAATCAATTTTCCAACCTCATAAGCAATCTGATATGCTTTCTTATCAGGTTTTTTCTTTGTATATTCTTCGTATCCTGCTGATCCGATAACTCCTATTTGCAATTTTTTCATAATTTCACTTTTCCTCTCATCATTTGTATTGCCTCTAGAAAAGTTTCTTTATCATCAACATAATTTTCTAAATACTTATCTCGCACGGATCTTGATTTATTTGAATTTCCAATGAGCATTGACAAGCTATTCAATGGTGGGATCCCTGTTATGCCCTGATAAATGACCGGACTAGTCACTGCTTTATATCCTTCTACGCCACACTGATTTTTTGATTTATTTCTTCTTCGAAGAGGAGAAAGTGTCATCAGGGCACACGCAAACCATTCAAGATGTTTCATGGGAAATGTTTGTTGAATAGTCTTTAAGGTTGCTCCAGTTACTATGACATCATCCAAAACAATAACTGTTTCTGCTTTTGTATCAGAAAGAGCTCTTCGTACTCTATTTTTTTCTCCCAATTCAACTTCTTCTATCGATCCTGTTTTTGGGTTGACTACTCGCTGTGTTGGTATCTCTACCGTATTTAAACCATCTGTTAATTCTTGGGGTAATAACTCTTTAACTACTTGAGCGCCTGCGCCAGGAAAAATAAGTACTGTTTTCTTTTTATTAACAGTTCTCAGAAGAGTTTCCAGCTTTCGATCTAGAGCAAAAGTAAGATCTTGCGCATCATAGACTTCAAGCCAGCCTCGACACGCAACTTGAGAGGTTTCTATATCTTCTTGCAAAGAAATTTGAGCACGGTATGAAATATCATCTATTGCCAGTCGAGTATTTGATGTGTCAACCAATACAAATCTATCCCAATAAAGAGCAGGATAATCTCTTCGCAGTCTTGTCTGCATATCTCTTTCTAGAATATCAAGTTGATTTTTATCTCTAACATCAATTGTCATTGTTTTCTCCTTTGTTTTTCTTGAAACGTAAAAAAGTTTGGAAATTCTATTGAATATTGTTTATTGAGCAGATTCAATGCATAAAAGAAAATTTCATACATACCACTTTCATTTCCGCGATACTTTTGTAACCACTGTTGCATCTCCGGTGCTTTATCGCGAATCCACTGTGATCTATTTGCACTATCTGGCATTGGAAAATTTGTAATTCTAGTTCTATAATTTTCATCAGCTAGCTTAGTTTTAATTTTTTTAAGCTCCTCGAGATCGAAGTATGATGTCCCGAACACATAATCAAACCCATCACTATAGCGAAATCGTAGCCCATCCAAAGAGAAGCGGAGTCTAATAATACTTCTAGAGCCTAAAATTACCTGCTCACCATTGTTTTCTTTCCATCCAAATACGTTTTCCGGCGAGTTCGATCCTTTGACAGGCCATAGATCAATACCGTACTCATTATTTTTTGGCTCAACGGCGAATACGAAAATGTCTTCTATAAATCTATCTCCATCTATTTTTCTCCTGAGACCAAATCCTGGAGTAGTAAGATTTATGGGCCACCTTTGACCAACGGTTCTAAAATATCGGGCTATCTTTCGGTTTAATTCCCTGGTTTTATTTTGTTCGCTTCCACACCTTATTTCTTTAATATTCATAAATCCTTCCATAAAAAAACCGCCTGTTCGGCGGTTAAGATTTTCATATTTATTTAAATTTAAACACAAAAAATCACCCCGCCCTGAAGTAGGCGAGTATGATTTGACTTAATTTGAAATTTAAAATTTAAAGTTTTCATTGAAAATTAAAAAATAAAAATTAAAAATTCTTGTTCTCGAATCTCTTGAGAACAAGCCTGTATCCGCCTTTGCCTTTGGTCAGCCATTTATTCACTCTGGCAATTGTTGTACTGCTCATGCCGGTTTCCTTTTCGATCTTTTCATATTGTACTTTTTGATCAAGCATTTGCGCTACTTTCCACCTGTTGGCGAATTCTTTTATTTCCGCCTCGGTTAATAGATCTCTTAAAAATCTTTTGCACTCATCGTCTGTTCGTAACGACAATAGCGCTTTATATAAACTTTTACTTGATCTATTTGATAAATAATCCATACTTTATTTAGATAAAGCATAGATATCATACTACTTTATTTAACTAAAGTCAAGCGGGTAAAAATAAGATTTATATAGAAAAGAAAAACTATTGAATTTCTTCTACGAGGTGGTGGAATAAATCCCTTGTAGTAATAACTAGAATTCCTATGATCGGTATAGCGAAAATGGCGCCAATTCCTCCCGCTATCTGAAAGCCTAACAGGAAAGAGAGTAAAACAATAACAGGGTGAAGCTTAAAAGCCTTGCCGAATAATTTAGGACCAATTATATTGAATATTATTTGCTGTGTAACTAGAAGGATCGCGAATATAACTAAAGATTGTGTAGGATTGACAGGGAATGTAAAAAATATAGGTGGGATAAGAGCCAGAACAGGACCTATTAGTGGTATGAATGCAAAAATTCCAGAAAGAAAAGCAATAGAAGCAGCGGAATGTATGTTAAATATTCTAAATATAATCCATGTGCTAAATCCGGCAAGTCCAGCAAATATTAACTGTATACGTAAAAATGAAGCAAAGGTTTGTTCTATTACCGCTTGAGTAAATTTAATTTTATCATGCCACTTCCTTGGGGCTATATATAATAACTCTCTATTTATTTTTTCTTTGTCAACAACAAAATAGAAAGAGAATAGAAATACTATAAAAACATAGAAAGAGAATTGAGCAACAGATGGAATAAGAGAAATCGAATTATCCAGAAAAGACGTCATTGTGTCTGCCCAACGACGGACGAATTTTGGTGCCTCGTTTAGGTATTTGGGTATGAAATCTGCTAAGGTTTTGCTTTCTGCGGTTATAGTTGGAATAAATAAAAGTACAGCAGCCGCTATTATAATAAGTAAAAGCAGATAAACAATAACAGCAGAGATTGTTTTAGGAATACGAGATGTCCGGGATATTAAGGCTACTATAGGTTCTAGTATAAAGCTAAGAAGCCATGATATTAGAAGGATAATAATGATATTCCCAACGCTTTGTAATAATTGCCATATTATATTAAAGATGTATATGCCAACGGCTAGAATGAGAAGTAATATTAGTATTCTTAGGAGACTTGACTCTTTTTGTACATCTTTGAACATAATTTTATTATAGCTCAATAAACGTCTTGGGGGAATGGGTAATAATTTTTAGTTTGTCGTTTTGGATAACAACTAGATCTTCAATACGAATTCCTCCAAACCCCGGAACATAGATCCCGGGTTCAATAGAAAAAACCATCCCGGGTTTAATAATATCTGTTGATCTTGGTGAAAGGCGGGGGAGTTCGTGGACTTCGACGCCAATGCCGTGACCTAAAGAGTGGGGAATAGTAGGGTAGCCTTTTGAAATAATATAGTCTCGGGCAGTTTCATCAATTTTGTAAGCCTTAATGCCTCTTCCCAATTGTTCCATTGTTAAATTGTTAAATTGTTGGATTGCTAAATTTTGCGCTTCTAAAACCGTGCTGTACATTCTTTTTAATTCGTCAGTTGACGAACCGAAGAAAACTGTGCGGGTCATATCCGAGCAGTAATTGTTAATTCTTACGCCAAAGTCCAAGAGCACAATGCTGCGTTTCTTTAATTTTTGATTTCCCGATACATGGTGGGGAACGCTTGAGTTTGATCCAAACGCGACAATTGGCGGAAAAGAAATATCTCCTCCCATTTTTCTAATAAAAAATTCTATTTTTAGAGCCAATTCTTTTTCCGAAACTCCTAGTTTTATTTCTTTTAAAAGATAATCAAAGGTTTTGTCTCCTAATCTGCATGCATTTTCAATCAGTTTTATTTCGTTACTTCCCTTAACAGCTCTTAAAGAATTAATGATATCACTACAATGATGTATATTATTATAGTGATCAAACAAAGTTTTATTTTCGTAAAGAGTTAGATTTTTTTCTTCTATTGCGAGTTTTTTGATTTTGTGTTTTTGGATGATCTTTCCTAAAAGATTCTTTATAGAATTTTGAGACGATACTTCAAGAAGATTAAAATGGGTAATTTTTTCAAGAACCGCTTCGCTGTAACGCCCGTCTGTTATAATGTATTGCTTAGTTTTAGTAATCAGTAAAAATGCTTCCCGTTCGTCTTTAGAAAATCCCGTAAAACCGGTTAAGTAAATAATGTTGGGAATGGAGGAGACGAGTACAGCATCAAGTTTTTTAATTTTCAAGAGGGTTCTAAGTTTTAAAAGTCTGGCATTCATCGTCGTTGTCATTCCGAACTTATATTTGATTAGAATTTTTGAAATGAGAAGTGTGATTTTTTTGAACTAGATGTCTTGAATTCTAGATATCAAGACGTCAAATACTCAAGATCAAGTATATCTCATTTCCCACATCAAAAATTCTTTCTCTCTATTGTTTTTGATCTTTATTTTGTTATCGGCGTCAATTTCTTTCCGCTGCCGGTCGAAGGCGTTACGTTTGTCTGGGGCGCTAAAGCTTGCTGAGGAATAGTTGGGTCTTTAGGAATATCTGGAAAAAGAATAATACGAGAGGCTATTAAAAGTTTTTGGTTTTGTATATCTGGAAATCCAATAACTATTACATGTTCATTCATTTTTATCTTCGAAAAGCCAGAACGGATTAGATCAGTATTTTTGGTGTAAGAAAAGGTTCTGGTTACAGTTTCCACATTTACTTTTACTGTCGATCCGTCTTTTGTGCTGACGGTTATCGTATAGTTTTTGTTGTCTATGGCAGATATTGCGCCATGAACTATTTTAGGGATTGAGATAACATTTACGAACCTGGCTAATATCCTTTGAGAGTCTTTATTGTAAAGGCCTAAGACTCCAAGTGTTTGCCCTTTTTTTATGTCGGAGATACCAAACGAGCTTTTTGCAGAGGGAGAGGAAAATCTAGTTAGTTCATCAACATCAACAAATCTAATGTTTCCGTTAAGATCGGATAGCGTTATTTGTGTAGAAGAAGAATTAGTAACTGTTCCTATAATACCTCTTTTCTCAACCAGTTTAAGTTTTGCCACGTGCGATGCTACTTCGTTGAGTATCTTTTGATCTATGGCGCTTTGTGAATTAGCGGCCGCGGAGCTGGTTGAATTTTTACTATTATTTGTTAAGGCGTGTACAGAAGTTGTCGCAATGCTTGCCGCCATAATTAATATAATAAAACTTATAGTCAATACATTATAACAGACG
>JAJZOC010000022.1 GCA_021852095.1 bacterium
AGACTTTTTTAACAACAATCTCTGCTTGGTCCTGTTGAACAAACAATGCTTGCGAAAAGACTTGCGATCGCTATTCTTCTTGCAAAAGGCTATCGGTATGAAACAATTAAAAGTATTCTTAAAGTTTCTCAAGAAACTATTGCCCGGGTAAATATTTCTTTGAATTATCAAGGGGAAGGATACGAGATTGTTGTTAAAAAAGTCTTAAGAGATGAAAAGATAGAAAATTTGCTCGAGAAGGCAGGAAATATAGGCTTGTCCATTTTGCCAAATTCTTCTCTTAAAAGAACTTTAGAAACAACGAAAAGAAAAGAAAAAGTAAGAAAATCAAAAACATCTCTTGGGTGAATTAAGTCTAATGATCTAAATCATTAGACTTTTTAGCTTTTTAGCTTTGACTTATCAACTAAAGCAAAAGTAATTTCTCCTTCAGCCGCAATTTTATCTCCCAATATTGCTTTTACATTTCCTCTTCCTATATTTCGTCTCATGGCAATTACTTCCGCTTCTAAGCGCAAAGCATCTCCTGGTTTAACCATTTGCCGATAACGCATCTTATCTTCGGCAAGGACACCGATTTTATTTCCTACTTCGGATAATCCAGAAGCGGCAACTATCCCTAACAATTCTGCTAATGCTTCCATTATGATTGCACCCGGAACTACTCTAAAATCTGGAAAATGACCTCTTAAAAAATCAAAATCAGGATTTCTTAAATCAGCAAAAGTGCCAACAGCACGTTTGCCTAAATCAAGTTCATCAACGCTTTCTAAGAACATAAATGGCCTTCGGTGAGGCAATACTTGTTCTATGTCTGCTCGTGAAAGTCGTTCTCCACTCATCCTGTAAATGATTATATAATAATTTTTAACAGTAGGTTTATATTGCCGATACGAGCATTATTGTTCCAACAATTAGAAGAATTAACCCGCTTATAAGATTAAGTTTTTTAAGGGTTAGTTTTTGGGCTAACTTTTTGCCAAGCAAAATTGCCATGACGGCAACTATCCACAAGGCAAGTATGGCTCCTGTACCGACAGAAAAAGGATTTTTGGTTTTGGCGACAAGAAAAGCGGTTGCAATCTGGCTTAAATCTCCCCATTCTGCGGCAAAAACAACCAGAAAGCTTGCCATAAAAGCCTTTTTGTGATGATTAAAACCTTTTTCTGTTTTTTTCTCCTCTTCTTTTAGTTCTTTTTCTTTATTTCTAGTAAAGACAACTACGGCGAAAATAATAAAAGCCAAAGCAGTTGCAATGTGTATTAATTTTTGAGGTAAAAACAAAAGAACTCCGCCAGCCACAACCCCGACTATGGTCTGAATCGCGAACGCGGCAAACGCACCCGCCAGCACCCCGGCAACTTTATGTCTTATGGATAAAGCAACTATCGCAATAGCGGTTTTATCCGGCAGTTCCGCGGCAAACACAACAAGAAATGCTGAAAGTATTATTGGAAAAGACAAATTTTGCATAATTCATTTTATATCACTTGACAATTCCTCGCTTTCCAAAATAACGGTTATGTAAGGTTGATTATTTACATTTGGAATTAAAAAGATTGATATAAATGTTTGCGGCAGGGGATTTTTGATTAACAAGAATTACAGACAGATTATAAAGAGCCGGACAAAAGTCGGGATTTTTGCTAAGAATTTCTTGATAAACAGGAACTTCCTGATTTATCCAGCCGGCTTTATCCAAAAAAGAAGCTACTCTCATTAAAGAATTAAAAGAATCTGCATTCAAGTTATTTATGTTAAAACTATTTTGAGTAATTAAAAATTTTTTAATAAGCATTGCATTTTGAGGATTTTGTTTCAATAAGATTATGGCATAATCATCAAGATAGACTATTTTCCAGTTGGGATTATTTACGATTTGTCTTAAAAAACTTATTGCCCAGGGAGTTTGATCCGTGTAGGCAAAAAATATTGAGTTGAATTTATATTTTTCCGAAACTTTCTGGAAAATCTTTGGGTTTTCCTGCATAGGAATATAGGTTTTTTTAAAAAATTTCTTGGGATAGGCCTCAGGCCTTGCGTCTACAAACGTTTTTATTTTGGGATAAAACCTGTAATCAAGATAACTGCCGATATCAAAATTATTAAAAAGCGGCCCTTTTATATTTTCCCGCAGAAAAAAATCTGCAGCATTTTTTGCTCCTTTTTCAGTTCCGAACCCAAAACCCTTTTCTTTTATGCTTTGTCCTATTTGTAAAAGGAGAAATAAAATAGACGCTATAAGAATATATTTCTTAATCCTTTCAGCATTTAATTTCTGCAGTGTTGCGGAAAGATTCCCTGCAAATGGAATAAAGGTCGCAAAAACAAAAAGTGTTGTATTTCTTTCGGCAGAGATCGAGACGGCTGTAAAAAAAATGGCAATTAACCAATCTATAATTTTACCCTTTTTAAAATTAACTATAAGTACTGCAAAAAGTATTAAACATGCAATAAAAAAGTAAAGAGTGGTCATTTTATGGAAATAGTTCCAGATAAAAAATATATTTTGGTTTTCTTCAATTGTGTAACCGTAATTCTGAAAAACGCGAAAAGGATAAATGGCTCCGTTTATAAAATTCGGATTGATTAATGTTGCCAGTAAAGATAAAAAGATTACTATTACAAATATACCTGTATACTTGCACCAAAGTTTTTTCCTGTTTTGCCAAAGTCCGTCAAGAAAAAACAATCCGAGTACAGCGATTCCAATTGGGAAGTAAATATGTATATTAACCCATAAAAGTTCTATCAGAGGCAGAATAAAAATCCACTTTGTAAATTTTTCCCTGAATTTATAAAGTACGACTATAAAGATAGAGAGAAAAAGAGAACTGAAAATTTCAGGTCTGACATCTGTTCTTTCAAAAAGAATTCCCAAGTAAAGTATTGACGCTATGGCAAGAGCGCCAATATCCGCGGTTTTTTTAGCGGCTTTAAAAATGAGTAGAAAGGTAATAAATGCTGTTGCCACAGCCACGATCAAAAGGCCATTGAACCCGCTTAATTTATAAATTATGAAAAATATCACCTCGGAGAGCCAATGGTGATTAATAAATGGAAAAGCAGGATAGGTGTAAGAAAAAAGGTTGGTCTTAGGAACATGATGTGTATTTAAAATAATTTCGCCTGTTTTTAAATGCAGTCCCAAGTCTTGCATTAGGGCATATAAGGGGTGAAAAAACATCACTAAAAGTAAGGCAAAAATACAAAAACTGACAATAGCTGATAATATTTTTTGAACATTAAGCATATAAATTTCCCATCCGAGGTCTGTATTGAAGCGCTTCGGCAAGATGGGAAGTTTCGATTTGTTCGGACCCTGCCAAATCCGCGATTGTCCGCGCAATTTTAATTGTCCTATGGTAGGATCTGGCGGATAAATTCATTTTGACAACTGCCATTTTTAAAATATTTATTGCCTCCTTGGATAACTCGCAGAATGCCTTTATGTCGCGGTTTGACATCTCGGAATTTGAAGAAATTTTTTCTGCAGTATTTTTAAAACGTTTTGTTTGTATGTCGCGCGCTTTCTGCACCCTTTTTCTAATCACGTTTGATGATTCAGGAGAAATAACATTATTGCTTGTTGTGAGTTTTTCAGTTTCAACCGCCGGCACATCAAGATGAATATCTATTCGATCAAGAATAGGTCCTGAAATCCGTTTCTGATATCGGATTATTTGATGCGGCATGCATTTACATTGCGTGCGGGGACTACCCAAAAATCCGCACGGACAGGGATTAAGAGCCGCAACAAGCATAAATTTTGCCGGAAACGTTACCCGTCCGTGGGCACGTGAGATTGTTACAAAACCGTCTTCCAAGGGTTGTCTTAAAGCCTCCAGTACATATCTTGGAAATTCCGCAAACTCGTCCAAAAACAAAACTCCTCTATGAGACAAAGAAATTTCCCCGGGTTTTGGAGTTCCGGATCCGCCTATAAGTCCTACATGGGAAGTGGTGTGATGCGGATTTCTGAAAGGTCTTTTTGTAATTATCGCCTCTTTGTCCAAAAGCCCGGCAATGCTGTAAATTTTTGTAACCTCAATTGCTTCATCAAGAGTTAGGAGAGGTAAAATAGACGGCAGGGTTCTTGCCAAAAGGGTTTTCCCGGCGCCAGGCGGACCTTTTACCAGAATGTTATGGCTTCCTGCCGCGGCAATTTCAAAAGCCCTTTTCGCCTGTTCCTGTCCTTTAACATCACCCATATCAAAACTGAATAAATCATTTTTAAACTGGTCTTTAAGACTGGTTATTTTCTGCTTCTTAATTGGTACTTGATTTGCAAAATGTTTCATAAGCGACAACAAAGTTTCGACAGGATAAACCTCAATATTTTTGATGATTGCCGCCTCTCGGGCGTTCACCTTGGGTACAAATATTTTTTCTAGGCTCTTTTTTTGAGTTAGTATCGCTTGAGATAGTATGCCGTTTGTATGTCTGACTCGGCCATCCAGAGATAATTCTCCGGTCAAAATTGCATCGTTTATATCTGCTTGTATTTGTCCTGAAGCAAGAAGAATACCAACGGCAATAGGCAAATCGTAAGATGGTCCTTCTTTTGGCAGATCTGCTGGGGCTAAATTGACTGTTATTCTTTTTGAGGGAAATTCGGCGCCGGAGTTCTTAATTGCCGCACGAACTCTTTCTTTTGCTTCCTCAACCGCCTTGTCCGGCAGACCGACGATTGTGAAAGAAGGTAAACCTTGAGAAGCAATGTCGACTTCTACCTCAACAGGAACAGCATCAAGCCCCACAACCGCTGCGGAAAAAACTTTTGCCAGCATGTTACTTATAATAGCATTATATTGTTTTAAAATCTTTATTACTAACTATAATAACTGTCCGCAAAGTGTTTTATAATTTTACTTATTCCCATTCCATAGTGGCTGGAGGTTTGGTGGTTATATCGTAGACCACGCGGGAGACATTTGGGACTTCGTTGACTATTCTTGATGACATTCTTTGCAAAACTTCATAAGGCAGACGCGTCCAGACAGACGTCATAATATCTTTAGATTCTACGACACGGATAGCAACAACCTCGCCAAAGTTCCTGCCGTCTCCCTTAACTGCGGTTGATAATGCACCGGTTAAAACCGGAAAAGATAAAAATACATTTTTTAGGATTCCTGCTTTTTTTAATTCCTCAAGAACAATTATGTCTGCCTGTCTTTCCATTAAAAGTCTTTCTGTTGTTACCTCACCGCGAATTCTAATCGCATATCCAGGCCCCGGAAATGGCTGTCTCTTAACAAATTCGTCGGGCAAGCCAAGTTTTTCGCCTATTTCCAAAACTTCGTCTTTATAGAAATGTCTTAAGGGCTCAAGAAGTTTTAAGCGCATTTTAGATGGTAAACCGCCGACATTATGATGGCTTTTTATTTTAGCCGCATTTTTTGTACCTTGACTCTCGATAACATCCGAATAAATCGTACCTTGCAATAAAAACCTGACAGGAATCTTTTGCGCTTTAAATTTTTTCATTTCCTGTTCAAATATTTCTATGTAAAAATTCCCAATTATTTTTCTTTTTTGTTCCGGATCGGTAATTCCTTTAAGACGTTTCAGCATCTCTCCAACAGCATTTATAACTATAGGCTTAATCTTTATTTTTCTGAATATCTTTTTAAGATGTTCTTCTGTTTCGTCTCTCATCAACCCATTATTAACAAAAATCGGAATAAATCTCTTTCCTACTGCTTTGACTGTCAATATCGCGGCAACGGTTGAGTCAACTCCTCCCGACACAGCCCCAATAACATAATCTTTCTCCCCAACTGTTTTTTTTATCTTTTCTTTGATTTCCTTAATTTCGTTTTTAAGTTTTAAACTTTGAGCTGTAGTTTTGACTTTTGACTTTTGATCTTTGACTTTATTTTGATGTTTAAAATAATTGTTTAAGTCACAGATTTCAGTAAAATTCTTGAGCATCTGTAAACCATGTTGTGTGTGTTCGACTTCCGGATGAAACTGCAAACCATATATTTTTTTATTACTATTCTCAACAAATGCAAAAGGCACTCCGTCTGACGAACCGATCACCTTAAATCCCTTGGGCAATCTTACAACCTCGTCCCCGTGACTCATCCAGACTGTAAATTGTTGCGGCAACTCATCCACAATTCTGAATTCTGAATTCTGAATTCTGAATTCTGCCGGGCCGTATTCTTTTTTTCCGGCAACAACTCTTCCTCCCAATAAATGGGCTGTTAATTGCAAACCGTAGCAAATACCCAAAATTGGAATACCAAAAGTGAAAATTATAGGATCAATAGTCGGAGCATTTTTTTCATAAACCGAAGATGGACCGCCAGATAAAATAATTCCTTCCGGTTTGTCATTTTTTACCTTCGCCAAAATCTCTTCAGGATTAATAATTCTAACCTCAACCCCCAATTCTTTAATTCTTCTGCCGATAAGGTGTGTTGTTTGAGAACCAAAGTCAACAATTATAATCATGCGTAGTTCTCTCCTGGATTGGTAATTAGTACATCATGAGGATGGTTCTCGGTTAATGATGCTTGAGTGATTTGAATAAATTTAGATTTTTTCCAAAGCTCATTTATATTTCTTGTTCCAACATAATACATGCCGGATTTTATCCCGCCTATGGCTTGATCAACCAAATCTTTTACAGTTCCTTTTATCGGAACTAATCCTTCAACTCCTTCTGCAACCAGCACTCGATCTTTATAGCTTTTTCCATGAAATTCATCCTCAGCTTTTATCTTAGCTCCTTTCTGCATTGCACCAACCGATCCCATTCCCCGATACTGTTTAAAGTTGAATACTTTTTTATCGTGATTAAATACGCTTTGAAATCTTAAAGGAACTTCATGCTTTTTAAGCCTTACAATTTCTCCGGGCGACTCTTTGCAGGAAGCAAAAAAACTTCCCATCATAACCGTTGATGCTCCTGCCGCCAACGCCTTAACTATATCTCCGGAATATTTTATTCCTCCGTCTGCGATAACCGGAACCAAACTCGAACCTGCATCTTTAACCGCGTTTGACGCGGCCATTATTGCGGTTATTTGGGGCATGCCCATGCCCGAGACTATTCTGGTTGTGCAGATTGCGCCTGGACCCATACCAACTCTTAAACCATCTGCTCCTGCTTCTATTAAGGCTTTCGCTCCGTCATAAGTTGCTATACTTCCAGCAATAAGCTCTATTTTGGGATAATTTCTTTTTAAGAATCTTATTGCCTCTATAATGGTTTTTGTAAATCCGTGCGCCGAATCAAGGACAATCACGTCAGCTTTGGCATTGATTAAGGCCTTAGCTCTTTCTTCAAAACCTTTACCTGTACCAATTGCTGCTCCAACCAAAACATTCTCTGCTTTAACTTTTGATACCTCGTTTGCCTGATTCTCTATAGATAAATTTCTGTGAATAATGCCGATTCCGCCAAGCTTTGCCAGTGCTATGGCAAGGGTGCTTTCAGTTACGGTATCCATCGGAGCGGAAACAAAAGGAATAGAAAGCTTAATTTTCTTTGTAAGCTGTGTGGAAAGGTTTATATCCGAACGGGAAAAATCAGAATAACCGGGAAGAAGCAGTATATCGTCAAACGTTAAAGCTGTTTGAGATAAAAGTTTTGCAGACTCCATAATTATTTTTATATTAAACTGACAATTTTGTCAATAGTTCATTCAAGGAGTAATGACGATAATAAAGTTTTGGCAATGTGAAGGAGAAAGATTACCAATACGCCGCAAACTACATTTTAACCTCTATATCAACTCCTGCGGGCAATTCTAAATGAGTTAAACTATCAATAGTTTTATCTGTCGGAGACATGATATCGATTAATCTCTTATGAACCCTTATTTCAAAATGATCTTGAGCGTTTTTGTCTATAAAGGGGGATCTGTTAATTGCGTATACTGTTCTTGCGGATGGCAGAGGCATAGGACCTATAACCTTAGCTCCGGTTCTTATCGCCGTATCTAGTATCTGCTGACAGCACGAATCAACAACCCGTGCATCGTAACTTTTTAAACGTACTCTAATTCTACCTTTAGGCATCTTGCTTTAGGCAATTATTTTACTTATTACTCCTGCTCCTACAGTCTTTCCGCCTTCTCTTATGGCAAATCTGGATCCTTCTTCAAGAGCAACAGGTACAATAAGTTTTGCCTTCATCTTTGTATTATCTCCTGGCATGACCATTTCGACTCCTTGAGGAAGTGTAACTTCTCCTGTAACATCCGTTGTTCTGATATAAAACTGTGGTCTGTATCCTGTGAAAAATGGAGTATGACGTCCGCCTTCTTCTTTTGCCAGAATATAAACCTCTGCTTCAAATTCAGTGTGGGGAGTAATACTGCCCGGCTTCGCAACAACCTGCCCTCTTTCAACATCTGATTTTTCAACACCTCTTAAAAGAAGTCCAACATTATCTCCTGCCTGCGCATCATCTAGTTGTTTTTTAAACATCTCAACCCCTGTTACAACCGTTGCCTTTGTCGCTTTAAGACCAATAATTTCTGCCGGATCATTAACAGCTATCTTACCTCTCTCTACTCTTCCTGTAACAACAGTTCCTCGTCCTTTGATAGAAAAGACATCTTCAACCGGCATTAAGAAAGGCTTGTCTATATCTCTTTTTGGTGTAGGAATATATGTATCTACTGCATTCATTAATTCCATAATCTGTTTTTCCGCTTCCGGATCTCCCTCTAAAGCCTTTAAAGCGGAACCTCTGATAATAGGCACATCATTACCGGGATATTGATACTTGGTTAAAAGCTCTCTAACTTCCATTTCGACCAAATCCAAAAGCTCATTATCCGATACCATGTCTACCTTATTCAAAAAGACAACAATCGCCGGAACGCCTACTTGGCGGGCTAATAAAATATGCTCCCGGGTTTGAGGCATTGGTCCGTCGGGAGCAGAAACAACTAAAATAGCGCCATCCATCTGAGCGGCGCCTGTAATCATGTTCTTAATATAATCAGCGTGTCCGGGAGCGTCAATGTGGGCATAATGTCTTTTGTCTGTTTCGTATTCTATGTGAGTAATGTTAATAGTAACTCCTCTTGCCTTTTCTTCCGGAGCGTTATCAATATCTTCATACTTCATTGCTTTGGCTTTTCCGGTTTTGGATAAGACTGTAGCGATAGCCGCGGTCAACGTGGTTTTTCCATGATCAACGTGTCCAATCGTTCCGATATTAACATGGGGTTTTGTTCTTTCAAATTTTTTTGCGTCTGCC
>JAJZOC010000013.1 GCA_021852095.1 bacterium
GTAACGCTAATGGGTAAATCCATAGTTGAAGTTTCCGATTTACCGATAGAGACGGCTTATGATTTTTTTAAGACAGCAGAAAATTCTCTTAATAATTTTGAAACAGAAATAGGAAAAACAATCTTTAAAGAAATAAAAGGCAGATTAATCTTTCTAATCAACGTAGGGCTTGAATACTTAACCCTTTCCCGAGGCGCCCAAACGCTTTCCGGCGGAGAAGCCCAGCGCATACGGCTTGCATCCCAAATCGGAAGCGGATTAACAGGTGTTTTGTATGTATTGGATGAACCATCGATTGGACTGCATCAAAAAGATAATAAAAAACTCATAGAAACATTAAAAAAATTAAGAGATATAGGCAATACGGTTTTGGTTGTCGAACATGATCAGGAAACAATGGAGGAATCGGATTACATTTTGGATTTTGGACCTTCGGCAGGAGAAAAAGGAGGATATATAGTTTCGAAAGGCACAATAGAGGACATAAAAAAAGATCCAAATTCTTTAACCGGACAATATTTGTCGGGGAAAAAAACAATTAGTGTCATTGAAAGAAAGCCGAAGCAATCTTCTCGAAATTTTGAGATTGCTTCGGCCGTTTCACTCCATCGCAATGACGACAACAAACAAAAAGAGCTTAAAATAATCGGCGCACGAGAACATAACCTGAAAAATATAACCGTATCTTTTCCGCTTGGAAAACTCATAGTGGTAACCGGCGTTTCCGGAAGCGGGAAGTCAACCCTCATAAATGACATTTTATATCAGGCCTTAATGCAAAAAAAGAATCCGTTTCACAGACAAAAACCAGGAAGTTTTAAAGAAATAGAGGGTTATCAATTTATTAAAAACGTTTTCGAAATAGATCAATCACCGATCGGCAGAACCCCAAGAAGTAATCCTGCAACTTATACAGGATCTTTCAGCTACATAAGAGATCTTTTTACCAAAACTAAAGAGGCAAAATTAAGAGGATACGGTCCTGGAAGATTTTCGTTTAATGTTAAAGGGGGACGATGCGAAACCTGCGAAGGGGAAGGAGTGATAAAAATAGAAATGCAGTTTCTGCCGGATGTTTATGTTACCTGCGAAACATGTCAGGGAAAACAATATAATAAGGAAGCGCTTGAAATATTTTTTAACGGGAAAAATATAGCAGATGTATTATCTATGAGTGTCGAAGAAGCGCTTGAATTTTTCTCTTTTGTTCCGGGACTTTCCCATAAACTGCAAACTTTATCAAATGTCGGACTCTCATACATAAAACTTGGCCAGAGTGCACCCACTCTTTCAGGGGGAGAAGCTCAAAGAGTAAAACTGGCAACAGAGCTTGCTAAAAAGGGACGAGACGCCCTTTATTTATTGGATGAACCAACCACAGGACTTCATTTTGCGGATTTGGAAAAATTATTATATGTCTTAGAAGGGTTGGTTGCCGCAGGTAACAGCGTAATAGTTATTGAACATAATATGGATATTATTAAAAATGCGGACTACATTATTGATTTAGGGCCAAACGGAGGTGAAAAAGGAGGATACGTTGTAGCAGCAGGAACTCCTCAAGAAATAGCCTCGAGTAAAGATTCATATACAGGTTTGTTTCTTAAAAAATATCTATAAGTCAGACTTATATGCAAAAAATCTGCCGCTTCTTTATTTTTTTTATAGTATTAATGTTTATAGCCACAAAAGCTTCGTTTGCATCTAATGATTTTCAAACATCAACTAAAGCAATGTATACTATTTATGATACCGGTATAACTCACATTGTTTTTAACATAACTCTAACCAATACATCCAGCAAATTTTTTGCGTCGTCCTATACCTTAAATCCAGGCATATCTGATATAAGAAATCTATCAGTTTCTGATCCCTTAGGTGCAATAACTCCAAAACTTATAAGCGGAAAAAATGGCAAATCAATTTTGGTAAATTTTAACTCGAAAGTTGCCGGTTTCGGACGAAAACTTCCCTTTACAATCTCGCTGGATACGTCAGATGTAGCAAAAAGAGAAGGACGGATATGGGAAATCAATATACCTGGTCTACCCGTATCTAATGATTACTCTAATTTTTCTGCCTTTGTAACGGTTCCCGCTTCTTTTGGAAATCCTTCATACATAAAACCAAATTCCGAGTATCAGGATTTTGAATATAAAAATCACACTTTTGTCTTTTCGAAAAACGAGCTTGAACATTCCGGTATTTCTATGGGGTTTGGAAATATGCAAATCTATTCATTTACTATCTCTTATCACATAAAAAACCACAATTTATTTCCCATAACAGAAACTATTGCCCTACCCCCCTCTACTAATTACCAAACTGTTTATATCGAAAGCATTTCTAAGAAACCAGAAAATGTTGTTGTAGACAAGGACGGAAACTGGCTTGCCCGTTACTATTTATATCCTTCTGAAGAGAAAAATATTACCGTTAAAGGTATTGCTAAAGTTTTTCTTACGCCCAAAGAAGAAATAGGAAAACATCTTTCTGATTATTTAAAAAGCGACCCTAACTGGCAAATCGATAATCCACAAATCCAAAAACTCGGTAAAAAACTCAAAACTCCTAAAGCAATTTATAATTACGTTGCTTCCCATCTGCATTATGACTTTTCAAGAGTCTTAGATAATAAACCTCGCCTTGGAGCCCTAGACGCATTAGATAACCCGAAATCAGCGGTGTGTCTTGAATTTACCGATCTTTTTATCGCACTTAGCAGATCAGCCGGAATCCCCGCAAGAGAAATAGACGGATTCGCGTATACGACAAATATTAAAGAAAGGCCATTATCTTTAGTTAAAGATATTCTTCACGCGTGGCCCGAATATTACGATTATTCAAAAAAAACTTGGATAATGGTTGATCCTACTTGGGGCAATACGACAAATGGCGTAGATTATTTTAATACGATGGATTTCGATCACTTCGCATTTGTCATAAAAGGAGAAAACAGTACATATCCTATTCCTGCAGGAGGATATAAAACAGGAAATACCCAAAATGAAAAGGATGTAGAAGTTAAATTTATAAATAAATATAATGCTTCTCCGGCTAAATTTAGTTTTCAAACCGATATCGCAAAAAAATCCCTGTCCGAATTGCCGATTAACGGTTCAATAACAATCAGTAATACGGGAAGCAGTATTCTTGCGTCTCAAACAATAGTAATAACATCCGATCTTTTTCCCAAAAAACAAATTATTAAATCCTCTGAAGTACCGCCGTATGGATTTTTAAAGATACCCTTTTATTTAGAATCTCCGAACTTTTTGACAAATAAGATTTCTGAAGTTAAAATAACGGTTGCCGGTAAAACATTTATTTACAGCGTGGATATTGTACCGTTTAACAGTAAAATGCTTTACATAGGAGGTGCTATTATTGCGATATTTATTGCATTCTTATCATTTATTGCCGCAAGAGCCCGGAATTTATCTATTTTTAGATAAAGAGGGAAATGTCCTTTACGTTGGGAAAGCAAAAAATCTTAAAAAAAGAGTCGCATCATATTTTACTAATTCTAAAAATCTACTAGAGAAAACAAGGCTGCTTATTGCCTCGTCATTTTATATAAAAACAATAGTAGTTGAATCCGATATAGACGCTCTTTTACTGGAAATAAATTACATTAAAAAATTTACCCCTAAATTTAACGTAAAATTAATAGACGGAAAAGCCTATCCTCTGATAAGAATTACCGTTTCAGAGGAAATTCCAAAGGTTTTAATTGCCAGACAACAAAACGATAAAAAATCCATATACTTCGGTCCGTATCCCAGCACTAAATCTTTAAGACTTGTTCTTAAACTTCTTAGGCGGATTTTTCCCTTTATATCTGTTGATAACCATCCGAAAAAAACTTGTCTGTATTACCATTTAGGTCTTTGCCCCTGTCTGAATGCATTTTCAAACCCGGAGAATAAAAAAGAATACAGAAAAAATATAAAATACATAATTGAGTTCCTAAAAGGAAACAGAAAAAAAATTGTAAAAGAATTAGAAAAAGAAAGAAGCACGCTCGTAAGAAATGAGAGATTTGAAAAAGCGGCATTGATCCAGAAAAAACTTGACGCGATAAATTATATTACCGCCAAAAGCCGAAACCCGTTTGAATATGAAGAAAATCCTAATCTTGTATCAGATATAAGAAAGAAGCAGTTAGAAGATTTGAAAAAGATACTTAAAGAGGCAAAAGTTTCTGTGGAAAATTTAAGAAGAATAGAATGTTACGATATTTCAAATATTATGGGCAAACAGGCTGTGGGCTCAATGGTTGTTTTTATCAATGGAAAAAAAGACAGTTCGCAATACCGAAAATTTAAAATAAAAACACTGCCTCCGACTCCTAATGATTTTGCAATGATGGAAGAAGTTCTCCGAAGGAGACTTAAACATAAAGAATGGACTTATCCTGATTTAATCATTGTTGACGGAGGAAAAGGACAAGTATCCTCAGCATTAAAAGTTTTAACAATGGAACAATGGAACAATGGAACAATGCGTATCCCCGTCATCGGTCTTGCCAAAAGAGAAGAAATAATTATCACCTCCGATTTTAAAGAAATAAGACTGCCAAGAAATTTCCCCGCTCTTTTTTTAATACAAAACCTACGGGATGAAGCACATCGTTTTGCCATCACCTATCATCGCCGCCTTCGCTCAAAAAATTTTATGCCTTAGGGAACTATTTTCTATATAAATTGTAGGTGTAGGGAAAATAAAGAAAGGTAGCAGGAGAATCCGCAAGCAGATATTTTTGAAAATCCATATATATACTTTGTCTTTTAGAGAAATTAACGATCCTTCTCCCATCTTCCAATAATTTGTCTATCCTTAAATTCTTGTAGTTTGATATATTATCATTCTGACCGCTATGCCAAAGAGCATATTCATCAGGATCCTTAGGAAGGATAAAACTTCCCAAAAATATTTGGAACTTTGAAGGTATAGTATTTACCTTTTCGATTGATACCCTTATGCCCAATTTTTCCCAGCTAGATTTAATTATCTTGGCTGTCGATAAGTACGCTGGGAGGGTTTCTATTTTTAAAGATAGTTTCGCGCTTGCCGTTCCTTCAGGAGTAGACAACAGTAAAAGATGAGCATGAACATAATCTTGCGTTTTCGGTTCAAGATCTTTATTGTACGCCCAGGAATATGGGGATAAAGGAAGATAGTTTCTAAGTCCATCAGGAAAGTGATCCGGCACGGCGTAGGAAAGGGCATCTCTTATTCTAGCATCAGATAAAACAGGATCTTTCGTATTGTAAAATATGGTAACAAGATGACTATAGTCAACTGTTTTTTTTACTTCGGTATTAACAAAATCATAAAAGCTAGTATTTTTATACCTAGCATTATCTAATCCTTGAGCTATTCTTATCTCTCCTAAAAGATATGCTGTTTTTAAAGCTGACATGCTCGGATAAAAACGGTAAGTTATTATATGGTTCGGATTCTTTATTGACGCTAAGGTAATATACTCCACAAAGGGCCCGTTTAATTTTAAATCTATTATCTTATAATCTCCAATTCCCACAAAACCGTTCTTGAAGATAGGACTCGAAACGGTAATCAGAAATGGACTATAACTTTCTTTAAGAGAAAAAACCAAAGTGAATTTATTCGGGCGAGTTATCCTAACGTCGCTAAAAGAATAATTTATTTTATTTGATGTTAATAAAGACCCATCAGAAAAATGCATATTTCTTTTTAAGAAAAACGTATATTGTTTTCCATTATTATCGATTTTCCATGATTTAGCCAGCGCGGGATGTGGCATTCCATCTTTGGAAATACTTGTTAAACCCACTGAAAGCTTATTTAAAATAAAAGAAGGAAGAGAATCAAGAGTATAAGCTCCCACTATCCCAACCGTTTCTTTTTGGGAGTTAAGAAACTTCGGAACAAAAAATTTAAATGCATTTAGGATTAAAAAAAAACCCAGCGCTCCGATGACTATCAGAAGAAAAATTCTCCTTCCCCATCTTTTTATATATGCTTTTAGCAGCCAAAAAAATAACCGTCTCTTAAACAAAGCCATACCTTTTTATCCTCGGGGGAAAAGGAGAATTATAGAAATAAGCCCAAAAACAGAAGCCAAAACTATAGTGGCTGTCACAAGAAGCTTTTCCATACTCCTTCTGCTTCTATAAAATTCTCCACCCTGACCAAAAGCCGAAGACAATCCGCTCCCCTGCGACTGGAGAAGAATCGCTGCTATAAGTAAAATTGCAATTATCAGCTGAAGAGCAATAAGAAGCATAACGTTTTTATTATACTGCCGTTTCTATTGCTTTTGCAAGTTTTTTGGAGTCGTGGTATAACGGAAAAGTTTGGTCTATTAGATCTCTTTTAATTACTTCTAAAGATGTATCAACCTCATCTAAACCCACATACAGATAATTGTATTTTTTTGGAATTTTAGTAGAGAAATTATTGTTCACGATAACCAAGTCAAATGGGTTAAACCCTAAGTGTCTTTTAATCGCATTTAGATAATCGGATACCTTATAGCCTTTTGTTTCAAAAGGCTTATTGGCAACATTCACAACAAAAATTTTTTTTGCATCGCTTTCACGCAAAACCCTTTTTATGTCTTTTGTCATTAAAACAGGTAAAATAGTAGTATAAAGATCTCCGGGTCCGGCTATAATAATGTCCGCCGTCTTTAGACTATCTATGACCTCTTTTGAACTCACGGAATTTTTTGGATTTAAGAATATCTTAGTTAAAATTCTTTTACCTCCATATTGACCAAGATCAATATTTTCTTCGCCATAGACCATTTTTCCTTCAACTGTCTTTGCCATGATCCGCGTTTTATTTACTGTTGCCGGAAAAATATTCCCCTCGATATTAAACATATTTTTCATAATGAGCAGAGCATCTTGAAAATTTCCTTTTGTATTAAAAAGGGCTGTAAGGATAAAACTCCCAAGCTTGTGTCCGCCTATTTCATTGTCTTTACCATAACGGTTGCCCGGAAATCTATACAAAAAAAGATTAGCCATGTCTTTGTTATTCGATAAAGCAGACATGCAGGAAACAAAATCTCCGGGAGGACACATATTAAAAAGCCGTCTCAATCTTCCTCCTGACCCTCCTTCATCAGCTGTCGAAACCACGACGGAGATATTTTTATAAATCTTTTTTAAGCCTTTAAGAAGATTAACTGTTCCTATGCCGCCGCCCAAACAAACAATCTTTTTGTTTTTTGTCTTCATAAGCCTAAAATTAATCTTTAATTACCCAACGAATAGAGGAAGCAATAATTGAAAGAAGTACAGAAGAAACAATAAACGCAAAAAATACATTAAAATAAATTCGGGGAATTATAAACCCGGCAAAAGAAGAGCCGGGAAAAACAAAAGCGGATATGGAGATTTGAGGAATAAAAACAGTTAAAAGATATAAAATAAAGGCATTCGTTATAAAGGAAAACAAACCAAAGGTTAAAAGATTAAAAGGAAGTGTAATAATACCAAGAATCGGTTTTAGGAAAAATGATAAGACCGAAAGAACAGCTCCTGCCATAAGAAATATTATTAATCCTCCGTTAACACTTACTCCAGCCAAAAGTTGAGATATCGCGAAAAGAGCAAACGCATTTATAGCGGATCTCGTAATAAAAGATTTCATCGTCTTTATGCTAACAAATAGCAAAGAACCTGTCAAACTCGAACCTAACTTGCAATAAAAACTAATTAGTCGTATATTAAATTTATGGATACAATTTTATGCCCAAACTGCGGAAAAAAAGTTGAGATCAATGAAGCTCTGAAACATCAAATCAAAGAACAGGTTTTTGAAACTCAAAAAGAAGAACTCAAAAAAAGAGAGAAAGAAATTCAAATAAGACTCGAGAAGAAAATTAGAGAAGAATTTGAATTTGAAAAAAGAAATAGCGCGAACGAACTACTAGAAACAAAAGAGAGAAATAGAAAACAGCAAGAAGAGCTTTTGGAAATGAATAAACTACTAAGAAGCCTTAAGGAAGACAATGAAAAACGAGAAATTGAAAATCAAAAAAAGTTAAACGAAGAAAGAGAAAAAATTAAAGAAGAAGCAGTAAAAAACGCCTCTGAAAAAGCAAGATTAAAAGAACTTGAACTTGAAAAGAAAATTTCCGACATGCAAAAATCACTAGATGAAGCGCAAAGAAAAAGTCAGCAAGGATCGCAACAGCTCCAAGGTGAGATAATGGAACTTGATTTAGAAGAACAGTTAAAGTCTGCTTTTATGTTTGATGAATTTATGCCAATACCAAAAGGCATAGAAGGCGCAGATATTTGGCAAAAAGTAAGAAATAGACATGGCCAGGAAGCAGGATCAATTTTGTGGGAAATAAAACGCACCAAAGCCTGGAGCAAAAATTGGCTTCCTAAACTTAGAGAGGATTCAAGAAAAGTTAATGCCACTATTTGTATCATAGTCAGCGATATGCTTCCGCCTAACGTTGAGTATTATGACCGGCAGGACGGAGTTTGGATTTGTTCTTATTCACACACGGTTGTCTTAGCAAAAGTCTTAAGAGAAAGTCTTCTTCAAGTAGCGATCGCGAAATCGGCTGCAAGCCACAAAGACGAAAAACTACAGGCAATATACGATTATATCGTAAGTGAGGCTTTTAAACATAAAATAGAGGCACATTTCGAAAGCGTAAAAACGTTAAAGGAAGACTTGGACTCTGAAAAGCGTCTTATGGAACGAGTTTGGAAAAAAAGGGAAATACAAATTCAGAGATTAGATAAAAGCATGTCTCAAATGTTTGGTGAAATACAAGGAATAACAGGTTCTGCCCAACAGCTTCCTGTTAATTTGCAACTGAAAGAATTCGAAGAAAATATATAAATTTTAACACTTTTAAATTATCAAACCTTGTGATATAATAGACAAATGCCGCAAACAAGAAAAACAAAAACTGCTTCAAAGAGTATAAAAAAAACAGCAACAACAGTTAAGATATCTAAAGAAGATGGAAAAAACGAAAAACCTCTTAACGCTTCTTTCGCGGTAAATATTACAAAAAAAATAAGAAATATAAATC